>JACZJL010000181.1 GCA_014860585.1 Bacteroidales bacterium
ACTGAAGTAGCTGCCGGTAAAGCCGGATTGAACTGAATATTCAGAGGATGTGAGCCGGTGTACCCGAAATGGTAATTAGTTTTTTCCGGTGTCCTGTCCATTTTCAGGTTAACGAATTCATTGCCGACCGGGATATTTTTAAATTCGTAGAAATCCCAGTTGGCGGGAACTGCGGGAGAAAGTTTCAATGAATTATTCAACGCATCCGGTTCATATCCAATCATTCCGTCGATGAGCGGCTGTAGGATCATGGTCTCGGACCAGCACTGGTGAGCGCACACACCGGATGGTTTAAACTCAGCGCCATGCAGCACTTCTTCCACAAAACCTTTGGCCCAATAATTTTTTATATTGATTGTGCTCATCACGTGTCCAATTGCCTGCACTGGCCGATGCTGTTTGAATTCAGCCAGGGCCACCCAACCGGTGTATAACGGCCAGACACTTCCTGAGTGATAACCGGCCGGGTGAAACCGTGGGTTATCTTCGCCAACGATGCGCACTCCCCAGTTGGAAGTGAAGTTGTTGGAAGCCCAGTTGTCCAATGATGCTGCTGATCTTTCCTGATCAATATGCCCGAAATACATTGGAATGGCCGGCATAATGGTATTCTCCCAGATATAGGTGTTATCGGTTTTGAGGCTGTGATTGTAAAAGCCAGCCTGACTGTTATAAAACTGATTTGCAATGATGGACTTGACTTTTTCAGCATCGGATCGATATTTTATACTGAGTTCATCTTCGCCCAGTGCCTCCGAAATATAAGATGACTGTCGCAATGCCTCTGCCCAGCAGGAGGCAAGATAAATGGTGGTTTTTCCGCCAAACAGAAAGCCGCCTTCCACCCAGCCATGCCCAACATTGGTGTTTTCGATCAACCCGTCGCCATCGGTGTCGGTGGAATAGCAGAAATCCATTGCTTTTTTAATACTTGTGCTGTTTTGCCGGATAAAATCAATGTCGCCGGAAGCACGAAGGTATTTGCCGGCCAGCACCACAAAAAGTGGTGTGGCATCCGCGGCATCATAATGCACAGCGCCTGAAGTTGTGAGTTCGTGGAAAATTTTGCCGTTGAGTGCCTGGTATTTAATGAACATAGCCAGTACGTCCCTGACTTTCAAAAAATCACCATAACCATTGATGGCAAATCCACTCCACTGGCCATCCCTGCCAAAGTACCATGCATAACCCGGCCGCCCGTTGATTTCATGCCTGCCGTTCCAGCCTCTTTCCGTTGTTCCGATACCTGCTACCAGCGACCTGCCGACACCCGGGGTATTTACAAAATGCCTGTCGGTGCCAATAAGTGCCCAACGGTAGCCCTGGTCCAGCGATTCATCAGGGGTGTTGATCATCAATTTTTTATCCAGAAGGGCTTTATAATATTCCCTGGCATTTTCATACACCAAAAATGAATTTTCCAATGCTTGACTTTGATATTCAAAGACTTTTGGATCTTTGGCATCTGAAGCACTGATCACAATATCCAGTGTTTGATCGTTGGTCAGTTCAAATGAGGCCATAGCGCTTACCTGCAGCAGTTCTGTCGGGATTCCTGTTAATTGCACATTTTCTTCAGCAAATCCATCAAACCGGCCTGCCATGCGGGATGTTGGTTTTTGGTTAAACCCCACCATAGAGGTAAAATATTCTTTTCCATCACTGATCTCAAACGATTGAATTGCATCATCCCAGCCATATCTAAGTGATCCCATCACTTTATGAGAGTATGGCCACATCAGCCGGAGATTGGATTTGAATTTTACAAATAAGGTAATAGGCTGGCCATCATATTGATATTGAATAGCTGTTGTTGGATTTTCGTGGTGAACAGCGATAATCTCCCTGAGTCTCCCGGTTTTTAGTTTGTATGTGCGGATGATTGCTTCAGGACTGATTTCGACCGATGGAGTGATATCCACTAACCATGCAATTTTTTTAGTTTCGTATTCAGCAATCCCAACATCATAATCCCGCAGTGCCATGAAGGGATGCGCCCAGATTTCGTCGATACCCGATTTTTCTTTTCCCATCACCAGCATCCGTTCCCCTGCCAGATCCCAGAAATCGGCTGATGCTTCTTCGCTTAAATAACTCAACTCATTTTTTATTACCTCCCATTTCCTGGAGTTTGGTATGTAAATTCCTGGTAAATCAGGTTTATACTCAGTCACAGTGCCGTAATTGTAATTCCAGTAATTGACTTTTTCAGGGAGCGGGTTTGTGAGGTAAGCCAAAGTATTTTGAATAAACAGATCGAATTCGACTGTGTTTTTATTCTGAATGCCAAATTCAATATAAGCACCGATGGCAATTACTTTGCCTTTCCCTTTTGAATATTCAAGGATTAGTTTTTTTTCTTCATGAAACGTAATGTAGGACCAATCAACGGCGATTACTTTTCCGGCGGGTATGTATCCGGGATCGAAGTAACCAGTTTGCCGGGTTGTGGTGTCATGCTCCGGATTGAAAAGATATACCCCGCCATTTAGCCCTTCGAACACCGGGTGGTGCAGGAACGAGTGAAATCCAAGGTTGCGTCCGTAACCCCGGTCAGCGGCTTCAACGGAGATGGTATCCGGAGGTTGCTGCTCCAAACCGAGTAAAGGCAGGAGTTGCAGTGCATCCATGGTGAGGAGGAGTTTGCCTCCGTTTTCGATGTGATCACTTATTGTTTTTACAAAGCTGGTCGATGTAATTTCCCCTGGTAAACCGGTTGGATTTCTGTGATGTATCCACAACAAATCAAAATCAGATAAAGATTCGGTCACTGTGGCATTTTCATCAACTTTGATCAATTGAATTTCAATTTTTTCGAATTGATGTAAAAGCGATTCCATGGCGATAATTTCTGAAGAACCTTGCGTGTCTTCAGTCACAATTACACCAACCGAAATCATCCGGTCAGTCTTTTTCACACAACCCGTCAAAAGAAAACCGAAAAATAACCCAAGCAACAGATACTTTTTCCAAAAAATGTAATTTTCTCCTTTTCTCATAAAATTTAGTCATTTTTGTTCCAAACCGTAGTTTTTCGAGCATCCCGCACCAAAGGTCGGGACACCAAACATTTTACTTATCCATCACACACCTGAATCCCACAGTAGCATTCCGGTCAAAACCCGGGCCGACAAGAAGCAGCATCTGCCTGCTGTCCAGTGTCTGTGGGCCACCTTTCACATACCACCAGCTTGATGTCGGGTTAAAATAGCTTCCTCCCCTGATCATTACAAAACTGTAACTGCCATTATCATAAACATCGTTTGTTAACTGCCATACGTTGCCCACCAGGTCATGCACGCCAAATGGACTAAAACCTTCCGGCCAGGCGTCTGAACGCAGCAACATCCCTGTGCCAGTGTTGCATTTTGTCGAATCGGGATCATTTCCCCATGGCCATTTGCGACCATCCAAGCCCTGTGCTGCATATTGCCATTCCGCTTCTGTAGGCAGTCTTTTGCCGATCCATGTTGCATAAGCATTTGCATCGTTAAGATCAACCCAGGTAACCGGCTTGTCAGCATCCTCCGGTAGGTATTTCCCATTTATCCAATGTTTCAGATAGTTCATCGTGTCTTTTGGTAAATAACCGCTTTTCCGCACGAAATCAAAATACTGTCGGTTGCTGATTGGAAATTTATCCATGTAAAATGACTTTACCCGTACAATTGACGAATCTGAATTGGAAGGGTAGGGGATAAACTGATCATTATTTGTAGAATAAAAAGCGAATTTTCCGTCTGGAATCAGCACCATTTCACTGGCGATTTTTGGATTGAAACCAGTCCTCCGGAACTCACTGATCAGTAATGGCTCTCCGGTTTCACGGGCAATTACGCACTCATCGGCGAGCAACCCGGCATCAAAGAGCTGAATGACTATTTTGCCTTCATAACGGCCAAAATACTCACTTAACCTGATGTTGAGGTTTACCAGATTAAATACAACCGGTTCAATTTCATAGGATGGATTTCCCTTCCAAAGTTTAAACATCTCTCCCCGACCGGCAGTCAGAATCAGGGAATCCCCCTGTTGAACCAGTGCGATCAGTCTCGGGAAACCGGCTATGCAGTCAATCTGTCCTTCTCTTCTTGTTCCGGTAAATTCCGGTTTAAAAGGGGGGATTGAAACCGGGATGTAGCTGCTCCCGCCTTCTTTCTGAGGTGTGACTTCTTCATGATTCCAAAGGTTGATGAAATGATGCTTTTCATTGATATCCACCTTAAAAAGATGTCCATGGTGGCCATTGTGTTTCAGGCTGAGGATGGTGTAAATTGTTTTTTCAGCAGTCTGAAATTGGTTAATCCATATGCTGTCAACTGTAGAATTGATCATAGGAGTAAATTCATAACTATTGAATGCATCAGTGTTTTCGCGCAGGATCATGGTGGTTCTTCCGAGCAGGCTGTATTCTTCATCCATCCAATCCGGTCGACCCGGGGCAAAGGTGTTGATTTCTGTTCCATACCCGTTGAAGAATGAGATGGCTGTCTCACGATGAATTCGTCCCTGCGAAAGCTGGCACACCCTGAAAATGGCAAAATCCGGTTTAATCAGTTTGTTCAGGTTTAAAACCGGCTGCAGGAAGATGGCGTCGTGCACTCTGCCTGAAATAATTCCCGGCATATCTTTAACCACCGCCATTCCTTCGCTGTACATGATCACGCCCGGTTTGATGCTGTCGGCAGCCCGTTGTAGCTGGTCGCTTGAACTTCCCTGGGTGTCGAGCACTACGCCGTCGGCATTTAGTTCATCAATCAATCGTGCCATGCCAACATAAGGATTTTCGAAGCGGGTGCTTTGATCCCAGGGATTAAAGGCGATAAAAAACCTGGTGTTGAGACTTGCAGCTGTCGATGAAATATCTCTTAATTTTGGTAGTCCGCCCGGCAGGTCGCCATATAAATCCCACTGATTGCGTTCATCCACACCAAGGCGAGGCCATGTCGGCCAGATTCCAAAGACATCATACCAACCGAAGTGTTTAGGGTTTTTCAGGAAATCATCAATCTTGTACTTTTGCGTTTGCCAGTCGTAAAATTCATGATTCCAGGCAAACTGCAACACCATCAGGTAAGCGCTCCTGATCCAGGCCAGGTCTTTGCGCTCATACAACGCCAGATCGAAGGTGTCAAGATCGAATAGGTAATGTTCCTGAAACATCTTTTTCAGGCCGTTTTGCCACTCCCCCTCAAAAGTGTTGAGGTAAACGCTGTAAGTCACATCACCACCAGGCTCCACAATGGTTTCATAACGCCGCCGTTGTGCTTTGGTCCAGCCTATACGCCGGGCAAGCGCACAGACCGAACTTCCTTCATCAATTGGAAAAGATGCATAACCCAGTTCCCAGGCGTTGTCGGGTAACGTCACATTTACCGGACCAAATCCCGGCCGGAACAGTTTCGCCCGAGCCAATGCCCAGGGCCCGGTAGCAGTGATGTAAACATGGTTTTCATTTTCGCCAAACGGGACAAAATTGGAAATGCGGAGGGTGTCGGGGCTAGTGTTTTTGATGACCACCTGATAAAGCGATGACTTTCGGAAATCGGGGTCATTTGCTATTGTAAAATGAACTTTGTCGGAAACAGCCTTATCCTTATCTGAAAAACTACCATAGGAAAGGCTCTGGTGAAGCTCATCCTGAATGCGGAGAGTAAAATTCGTAAACGGAATGATTTCCTGATTAAGGTGTTTTTGCTGCCCGGTAATCTGAGCAGCGAGAAGAAATGAGAGGCAGAGGAGGAGATTTTTTTTCATACATTATTCTTATGGATTGAATTTCAGAGATTTATCGTGTTGGTCGATGAAAATGTCACCCCTTCGGGGTTTTCTTTGTTTTGTAATTTGATTGTTTCTATAATCATGTCACCCCTTCGGGGTATTCTGTGCTTTGTAATTTGATTGTTTCTATAATCATGTCACCCTTTCGGGTTTTTCTTTGTTTTGCAATTTGTTTGATTCTATGATCATGACACCCCTTCGGGGTTTGTGTGTTTTGAATTGTTTTTATTTTTTAAATCATGACACCACTTCCTAGGTTTGCTTTTGTTTTTTCAAAATCACTCCACCTTCCACTCCAATATTCCACCTGAATAATCGGGCTGCAACTGGATTTCCAAACGCATGGCGGTGGTTTTTACCTGGGATATTTCGATGGTGTTCATCTGGTCTTTCAACACTGGGTATTGGCCGTGCTTGAAGACCTCTTTCCAATTTCCATTATCCAGGTAGAATGCTTTCCAGCTTTGTGGGATTCGGCAGCCTCCGTCCGGGCCGTCGTCAAACCAATAAACATGGATGTAGGCGATGCTGGTTTCTTGATTGAATTCGTACTCTACCCACTCCTTTGTTCCTTTGTGACTCCAGAACGTGAAACGCGGGATGGTATGATCGTTACTGTTTTTAGGAATCAATTGGTCGTTGAGCGCCGAAATCTGGTCGTAAATGTAGGATGCCGATTGTTTTGCTTCGGATGCAATGGTTGGCGGCGGGGTAGGGTTGGCGGCTGATTCTTCGTAAGGCAGCCACACGAGCATCTCACCATTTCCGCGATGTGCCCAGGCATAATAGGGAATCAAAACCAATTCACGGTCAGTTTTGATGAGTTGGTCATCATTTGAATCTTTGGAAACATGATAGGCATTCGATTTCAAAATGGATACGCCATTCACCAGGTTGGTTTGTTCAACCTGAAATTCAAGTTCCGGATCAACCAATAAATTACGCACCCTGCCTCCATTATCCACCCATTCAGCGCAGTAAATCAGTGGTCCGCGACTGATGGCCATCCTACCGGTATTTTCTTTTACTTCAGGTTTTGAAACAATTTTTGTAACAGGCATTGGAATATTCAGTTCGATTTGATCGCCTTGCTGCCAAATCCTGGAAATCTGGGCATACCCATCTTTTATCGCATAAGAAAGCACTTCTCCATTTATCGAAATTACCGGCTTTTCCGCTGGTAATGATCTGAATTGGTACAAATCTCCCGGCATCGGGCTGCTGACCGACCACACCGGAATCCGCACGGCCATTGTGAACTCAGCATTGCTGGAAGGGTTCACTTCAATTTTCACTTCGCCATCCCACGGGTAATTGGTTTGCTGAATCAGTTTCAGATCTCCAAACCCCATTTTCACCGCCCCTTCACTTCCAATGAAAAGATTGACAAAAACCTCTTTGTCGGTGTGCGCATAAATGTAGCCGGGCAGCGACGGCATAAAGCGGGCAACGTTGGTTGGGCAGCAGGAGCAGTCGAACCAGGGCTGTCGCTCATGGCTGCCGTCCGATTCCAGCGGGTTTGGGTAAAAGAAACGATCACCATGAATGGAGACGCCCGACAGGAATCCATTGTAAAGCGTCCGTTCGAGCACATCCACATATTTCGAATCGCCCGAAAGCAGGAACATTCGCTGGTTCCAGAGCATATTGGCGATAGCAGCGCAGGTTTCGTTGTAGGCCGAAAGATTGGGCAGTTCATAATCATCGCCAAATGCTTCACCCGAATGACGTGCTCCGATCCCACCGGTGATGTACATTTTTTTGAGAGCCACATTTTCCCACAATTTTTCAATAGCATTTCGGTAAGCCTTATCTCCGGTGAACGCAGCGATATCAGTCATACCTGAATACATGTAACCAGCCCGCACAGCGTGTCCCACAGCCTCAAACTGTTGAATTACCGGTTGATGATCCTGGGTGTAAGTCTTGTTGGAGCCATCTTTTCCGTAAACATACAATTCTCGTGCTTGAGCATTCCCGCGATCATCGAGAAAATATTTGGCCTGGTCGAGGTATTTTTTATTTCCGGTCACGCGATAAAGCTTTACCAGTCCGATCTCTATTTCCTGATGGCCCGGAACCCCGCGCAGCTGGCCGGCGCCGGTACCGAAGACCTTAACGACCAGATCGGCGCTTTTGATGGCAACATCGAGGAAACTCCGCTTACCGGTTGCCTCGTAATAAGCCACGGCCGCTTCATACATGTGACCAATGTTATACAATTCGTGACTTTGCTGCAGAAACGACCAACGTTCCTCCCCAGTATAAGGAATTATCGTGTCAGGGTCAATGGTTCGTGCAGTATAAAGATAACCATCTTCTTCCTGTGCCGCAGCAATGGCCGCAATCAATTCGTCCATATATGCTTCCACTTTTGGATCGGGATAGGTGCTGAGCGAGTATGCTGCTCCTTCCATCACTTTAAAAACATCGGAGTCATTGTAACGAATCCCGACAAACGAGCCTTGTTTCAACCCACCGGCTACACGAAAATTGTCAATCCGGTGCGTCTCTTCACATTTTTGAAAATTGTATGGAATCGAAACAATTCGGTTGGTATCAAGACGTGGCAACCAAAATTGATCAGTGAGTTTTACATTGGTAAATGGCACCGGAACAACCGGATAGTCAGCCGAAAGTGATTGTTTTTGCTTGCATGAATATAGCACAGCAACAATCACAAGAATGGAGGTAAATTTATTCATTGCACGTTAATTTTGGATTTTTGTCCAAAAATAACTTTTTCGTAAAAGCTAAACGATCACCATGAAGAAAAACAAGAGCCGGGATTGATTTTTTTAGCTTAGAAATCGGAGATAGTAAGCCTTGCCAACCGGTTTGATGTATCGGCTGTTAAAGTGTTAAAGCAGGGTCATAGAGGCAAAATACAACAATACCAAAAGGGAAATGATCCCAATTCCGATGATTGCATCCCGCTTAAGCCGATTGCGCAAGATTTTTTCGTAGTCGCTCATGGAGTATTTTGAAAGAAATTGATGCTGCAAAATTAAACAGTTAAACCATACTTAAGTGTCTTATTCACAATTTTTAAGAGCATTTAAATATTTTATTAAAAATTCATTAATTGATTTCCTGCGGTATTGCATAATGAACCTGGGGTGCTCTAGAGGAATGATCTCTTTGAAGAGTTTTACTTCACTATTGAGGGTGTTGAGAAACCTGAAATTTTTATCCCCACCGATACAAAGAGCAATCCTGGTGTTAGCTCCAAACTCAAATTGGTCATTTAAGCATTTCAGAGCAAATGGATAAACAGCATCACGAAGGTTTAGCTGGTCGTAGTAATTGATATTTTTGCCGTCTTTCGTAAACCCCAGAGGAGAAACCGCCGTAATAAAAAATTTACTGAAAAACTGATCAGCTCCACCATAGGCTTCGATGACCCTATAAATAAAGATGGATGACAATTCGTGCTTTTTTGGAAGGTGATTTGGTATTCCGCAATGCATCTCAAGATTTATGGGATCGGTGAATGAAATGCCAGTAACCCCGGCGCCAAACCTCCCGGGATTGATCCCGAATATGAATGCCCTGCTTTGGTCATCAGCATAATATTTATTTAAGAACCTTGTCACCAGATCAAAAGTGACCGGATGAATGTATGGATTCATCACTTCAATTTCGGGAACGTTGATTGCCAGGTTCAGTTTGTGATAAAATTCTAGGGCTTTTCCGGCAAATGTTTTCATCTTTATTAAAGGATCAGGAATGTGAATGACAAACGAACGCAATCAGCGATTTATGCTAATTTTGCCGTCAAAATAAACAGATTATTAATCCTAAACTTTCTATCTGAATGAAAAAATTTGCCGCACTGCTGATCCTTTCAGCCATTGCTTTTGTTTCGTGTAATCAATCCACTAAAACCGATTCGGAAATGAATCCATTTTTGACAACCTACAACACACCATTTGATGTTCCTCCTTTTAATAAAATCAGGAATGAGCATTTTTTACCCGCGATTAACGAAGGGATAAAAGCCCATGCTTCCGAAATTGAGGCCATTGTGAATAATCCTGAGCCTGCCAGTTTCGAAAACACCATCGCAGCCCTTGATCGCAGTGGGTTTTTGCTGACTGAGGTCAACAGCGTTTTTTACAATCTGCAATCGGCTCATACCAATGATGAACTGCAAAAGATTGCCCAGGAAGCATCGCCGTTGTTGTCGGAGCACAGCGATGATATTTTGCTGAATGAGGGGCTGTTTAAAAGAGTTAAGGCTGTTTATGACAAAAGAGAAAATCTTTCGCTTGATAAAGAACAGCAGATGCTTCTCGATAAAACTTACAAGCGATTCGCCCGCAATGGCGCATTGCTGGATAATGAGAAAAAGGAGACTTTACGAGGGATTAACTCAGAGCTCTCATTGCTTTCCCTCAAGTTTGGCGATAATCTTTTAGCCGAAACAAATGCATTTCAAATGGTAATAGAAGAAGAAAATGATTTAGCCGGTTTACCCCAAAGTGTCCGCGATGCTGCTGCCGATGCAGCCCGTGAAGCGGGTTTGAGCGACAGTTGGCTGATCACCCTCCATAGCCCGAGCAGAATGCCTTTCCTACAGTACGCCCAAAACCGGAAACTACGCGAAAAGTTGATGAAAGCCTATACCAACCGTTGTAACAACGATAATGTTTATGACAACAAGGAGATAACCTCAAAAATGGCTTCACTGCGCGTCAAACGCGCCAATCTGCTGGGATATAAAACACATGCTGATTTTGCGCTCGAAGTGACCATGGCCAAAAACCCTGCAACGGTTTACGCTTTTCTTGATGAACTTTGGACTCCGGCATTGGTGAATGCCAAAAAGGAAGCCATCGAGTTGCAAAAAATGATTGATGCCGAAGGTGGAAACTTCAAGCTGGAATCCTGGGATTGGCCGTATTACGCTGAAAAGCTCCGGCAGCAAAAGTTTAGTTTTGACGAAGAGGAGCTTCGCCAATATTTTGAACTTCAACATGTGCTACAGGGAATGTTTGAAGTAGCCAATAATCTGTTTGGGTTGCAATTTGTCGTATTGAAGGATGTTCCGGTCTATCATCCGGATGCTGTTGTTTACCAGGTGTTGGAAGCTGACGGATCGCACATCGGGATCCTTTATATGGATTTTCACCCCCGGGCATCAAAAAGCGGTGGGGCATGGATGACCAGCTTCCGCGAGCAGTTTATAAGAAATGGAGAGAACGTTCCTCCGGTCATTTCGATGGTGATGAACTTTTCGAAACCGACAGGTGAAATGCCGGCATTGCTTAGCTTCGAAGAAGTAGAAACCCTGTTTCACGAGTTTGGACATGCGTTACATGGATTGCTTTCCAACGTCAATTATCTCACTTTATCCGGAACCAACGTATCGCGCGACTTTGTTGAATTACCTTCACAAATCATGGAAAACTGGGCTGAACACCCGGAAGTCTTGAAAAGTTTTGCCAGGCATTATAAAACCGGAGAACCCATCCCTGATGAGTTGATTACAAAAATTCAGAATGCCAGTAAATTTAACCAGGGCTTTGCAACCACCGAGTACATTGCAGCCAGCTATCTCGACATGGACTGGCATACACTCACTGACGCTGAAACTCAAAATCCACTGCAGTTTGAAAAGAATGCAATGGATCGCATCGGTCTTATTCCTCAGATGGATCCGCGCTATCGCACCACCTATTTTGCTCATGCCTTTTCATGGGATTACTCAGCAGGCTATTACAGCTACCTGTGGGCTGAAGTACTGGATAATGATGCTTTTGAGGCTTTCCTCGAAAACGGACTCTTTGATCCTGAGACCGCTAAATCACTACGTCAATATATTTTCTCACCAGGTGGAACTGAAGACCCAATGGAACTCTATATTAAATTCCGTGGCAAAGCCCCGTCAAAAGAGCCGATGCTGAAGAAAAGAGGGTTGCTGTAGGAGAGCTGAGGGCATGGGGCAAAGAGCATGGGGCAAAGGGCAAAGTGTATGGTGTTTTTTTTGGCAGAAATTTCAAATGACAGATGTCAAAAGACAAATAAATGCGAAATTCAAAGAATTCAAATACGAAACTCTTCAATATTATTTTTGATCCTTTATACATTGAATTTTATTTGTCCTAAGGACTCCTATGGAGAGATTTGTTTTTTGTATTTTGTCCGCAGGACTCCTTTGGAGTAATTTCTGATTTATCTATGTCAGGCTTGGTAAAACCTGCCAGTGTGCGCAGCTCCTGACAGTGTTTAATAATTGACCACATTCCCATGAAATTTATTTGTGTAAGTTTGCCGTGCATTTGTAAACAACCCTGGCTTTTGTGCTAAAACATTTAACCATAAAGAATTATGCGCTGATAGAGAGTCTGGAAGCTGACTTTCATCATGGTTTTTCGGTGATCACGGGTGAAACCGGAGCCGGGAAATCCATCATCCTGGGCGCACTTGGTCTGATCCTAGGTCAGCGTGCCGACCTGCAATCGCTCATGGATAAAAACGAAAAATGCATTGTCGAAGGCTTTTTTAACATCGACCATCTTGAATTGAAAAGCTTCTTTGATGAGAATAGTCTCGACTATGATCCCAGCCAGGCGATCCTTCGCCGCGAAATCCTCCCTTCAGGCAAATCGAGGGCATTCATAAATGATACACCGGTTAACCTGAATCTGCTGAAAGAACTCGCAGAAAAACTTGTTGACATTCATTCACAAAACAGGGTGACTTCGCTTCAGGACGAAGGTTTTCAGCTGGCTGCACTGGATAATTATGCAGGACTTGGTGTTGAATTGCAGTCATACCGTGAGGTTTATGATACGGTAAAGTCTCTAAAGCATAACCTGGGTGCATTGGTTTCCAAAGAGGCTGAGGCGGCCAGGGAACAGGATTTTTACAGGTTTCAGCTTGAGGAGCTCGAAACAGCAAGGTTAGTTGCCGGGGAGCAGGAACAAACAGAAGAGGAGTTGAAGTTACTTACCCATGCTGAAGAGATCAAAACACGATTGCATAATGCCGCCGAAATACTCGACAGAGAGCATGGTCTGATTGATATGATCCAGGAGTTGATGCATGAAGTCAAGCCGGTAAGATCATATTACAGTGACATCGAAACCGTTTACAATACGATCGAAAGCAGTTTATTTGAATTAAAGGAGGCCTCATTAGACCTTGGCAGAGTGGGCGAAAAACTGGATGTTGATCCTGAAAGAGTCATTCAGCTAAACGAACGTCTGAATACAATCTATCACCTTCAGCATAAACACCGCACTGACAGTGTGGATGGGTTATTGAAAGTAAAAGACGAATATGCCGGAAAAATTGCTGCTTACTCATCCTTAAATGAGCAAATTGAACACTTGAAAAACCAGATCAGCGAGTTGGAGAGTGAACTTCAACAACGTGCAGAATTAATTTCAGCAAAACGGCACTCATCCAGTTCCGAATTTGAGAGTGAGATTATCAAACTCATCGAAGGACTTGGGATGCCACTCGCCCGGTTTAGTGTTAATATACTGCCAATCAATGAACTTACACCCGATGGTCTTGATCACGTTAGCTTTCTCTTTAATGCCAACAAAGGTGGAGAGCTACAGGAACTTGCACGTGTTGCTTCTGGTGGAGAACTATCGAGGCTGTTACTTGCCATCAAATCAGTCAACACCTCACGTAATTTGATTTCTACCATCATCTTCGACGAGATTGACAGCGGTGTTTCGGGTGAAGTTGCCGGAAAAATGGGAAATATTATGCAGATCATGGCCAGGACAATGCAGGTAATCTCCATCACGCATATACCTCAGATTGCAGCACGTGGAGCACATCATTATGTAGTGTATAAAGAAACCGGCGATGAACAGACAAAAACTTATATCCGGCAAATTCTCAGGGAAGAGCGTATTGTGGAGATTGCTAAGATGCTCAGCGATACCACTGTTACTGTCCCGGCATTGGAAACTGCTAAAGAACTGTTGAAAAATTAGTTTCTTTGCGCAAATTATAAATTGAACATCATGTCAAATAAATTACTTGAAGGGAAAAAAGGAATTATTTTCGGAGCGCTCAACAACCTTTCCATTGCATGGAAAGTGGCTGAAAGAGCACATCAGGAGGGAGCACGCTTTGTATTGACCAACACCCCTGTTGCCATGCGCTTCGGTGAAATTGACGAACTTGCTGAAAAAACCAGTGCAATCGTCATCCCCGCTGATGCCACAAGCGAAAAGGATATCCAGAACCTGATATCAAAAACAATGGAGCATTTTGGCGGAAAATTCGATTTTATTCTCCATTCCATCGGGATGTCAATGAACGTGCGCAAAGGGCGCCCTTACAACGACCTGAGCTACGAATATTTAATGAAAACACTTGATGTGTCGGCAGTTTCCTTCCATAAAGTGCTGCAGGCTGCCTATAAAATGGATGCAATCAACGAATGGGGATCTGTGTTGGCATTATCGTACGTTGCAGCTCAACGCACCCTCTACCGTTACAACGACATGGCCGATGCCAAGGCCTTGCTTGAATCGATTGCGCGTAGCTTTGGTTATATCTACGGGCGTGAACGCAAAGTCAGGATAAATACTGTTTCACAGTCCCCGACCAAAACAACTGCTGGTAGCGGGGTGAAAGGGATGGACGGACTGATGGATTTTACCGAACGAATGTCACCACTAGGAAATGCTACCGCTGATGAGTGTGCAGATTATTGCATCACCCTGTTTTCCGATCTCACGAAAAAGGTCACCATGCAAAATCTTTTCCACGACGGAGGATTCTCAAGTATGGGTATGAGTTATCGCGCCATGCAAATGTACAACCGAAGCCTCGAATGTGAAGATTGCCCGGAATATACTGAGGATGATATTGAAGTGAATGATTA
>JACZJL010000182.1 GCA_014860585.1 Bacteroidales bacterium
GGTGAATGATCTTCATTAGAAAATTCTCAGCATTTAACCCTGGAAATTGGGTGAATAAGGTTGATTTCCCGATGGTTACTTAATTCTACTAAGGTTGGAGAAGGAAAATAAGGTTTTCAATTTTTTGAATGTTGATTTTCCTGAGAAGGGAAACCTTATCCTAAAACCCAACCTTAGTAGAGAAAATGTATTCCATTGATAAACTAAATTTTATTACCTTATTAAGGTATTTGGAATTTTATATTTTTGATTCAATCATTGAAAAAACCGAAATCTCAGCTCAACCTAAACCGACTTCCGGCTTAGCGATAGAATCGCTTGGAGCGATACTATCGCTTAAAGTTTAATCCTCATCTGCACTTTCACCTCCGACTGTATGTTTCCGTCAATCTCGGTTATTCCGCTGCTGATGGTGGTTTTGTTGCCGTAATAGGTTTGGGCAAAACGCAGCCAAAGATCTATTTTCTCCGAAATTTCATATTTCATCAGGATATAAAACCGGCTTCCTTTGTAATAATAGGCGGGAATGGAAAAAGCATAAAGTACGTCGTTTTCGTAGGCATAGATCCGCTCGTCGTAGCTGTCGGTGTCGAACAGGGCATAGCGGAGGGTGACAGTAAAAGGCTTATTGTCGGGCTGGTACTGAACGTCCTGGTAAATCAGGAATCCATCTTGAAATCCGCGGTCGGGGAGTTTATAGCGGAGAAATTCAATCCTGCTTTTCAGCAACAACTGCCGCATGGCCGCATAGGAGGCATGAAACCTGAAACTTTCCTTGATGGTTTCTCCTGCTTTGATCATGTTCGGGTCGGTGGTTTCGTTTAGTTGCTTTTGCTTGAAACGATAGCGCAGGTACATTTCCATTTTCCGGTTAGGGTGGTAATCAAGTTGTGCAAGGTATTCATGGCCACGCGACGGAAAATCAATCCTGTACCGAAGCCAGGGTGAATAAAACATATCGGAATAACCCCTGAAAGTCCAGTTGCGGTGCAGGTAAACAAGGATGCCGGAGTAGATGCCACGTTCGTTTTGGTTGGCACTACTTTCACCGAAAGCATTGCTGTAAAGATTTTGATAATCAATGCCGTAATTCCGGTAGAAAAAGGAGAGCGATACCGATGGGTGCAGTGGTGCATGAAAGCCGGCGAGATAAGCCATTCCGCCATTTTCACTTCCTGAAATTTCACCAAATACATTGAACCGGTTCACGATGAAGTTTACATCCAACCCGTAATTCAGGTTATCAGTTCCCTGGAAATTGAATTTGCGGTAGAGCTGGTCGGGCAAGGTAAGCGGTTTGTCCAGGGAAGTTTTATAGGTTGTAGCTCCAACCTGGAATTTATTTTTTCTGAAGACGATATTTCCTCCGTAAAGGGTCTCACCGATGATTTTACGGTTGGCCATTTCGGCGTTGGTTCGATGATAGCCGGTTTCCTGTATGGAAGTCACGAATTGGATTTCCTGGCTCACTGTATCTACCTCTCCCATGTTTCCATCAATTTTTTTGGAAGAATAAAACCCTGTTATCTTGAAATTTCCCAGTCCAACAGTGGCTGCAGTTCCGCGCATATAGCGGTTTTCATCCACTGATGTGCTGGGTCTTAAGCGACGCTGATTTCTCACCAGCGACCCGGCATCGGGTGATTTCCCAAAATACAACCCCGACCATAACGTCAGCCCCTGGCCAAACTCCAGTTGGTAGTCGCCAACTACAACTTCATTAACAATGCCCAGGTCGCTCATGTAAGCAAATCCTGAATAAAAATCGAATCCCTGTGGCTGCGATCCTTTGAAAAATTCCTCCCCGGCATCCTTTTCGGCAGTCAGCCCCACCCTTATCCTGTTGAAATAGTTGAACCCATAGCGCATGTAGTATTTATCCTGGCTTCCCAGGAAATAGCTGTTGGGTTTGGCCGCTTTTGCCGAATCGCTCAGATCAGCATAGCCTGCCTGTTGCTGCAGCACACGGGAGTAGCGTAAAAAAAGATCGTGCCGGCCATATTTCAGGACATCTTTCATATCTAATTTTGCCTTAGATTGCTCCGCCGAAACGATGACAAATGGCTCCAACAACTCGATCAGGCTCTGGTCAAAACCTTCAACTGTCTGTAATTCATAGATACTCGCAAAGGGTCCGTAAATATTCCGGTACTCGATGATTTTGTGGATTTGAAAATCGCTTAGGAAAAAGATCCGTTGAAACTGTTCATACGGAGCAAAGTTGAGGTTAAGCGGGTTTTCGAGGAAATAAAACAAATCTTCGAACAATTCAGTGTAATCAAGTTCACCCTCAGTTTGCTCAGCAATGAGTTCGATCCGGCTGATAAGTAATTCCCGGTCTTCCATAGAGATGCGGGGCTGTTGGGCAAAAGTGTTTTGAGAAATCAGCAAAGAAAAAAACAAAGAAAATGTAGCTGATTTTAACAGCAAATTTCCCCGGACGTTATGTTGAATCCGCGTATTCATAAGGCTTATTTAAAGCTGTAGGTCAATGAAATCTGTGGCGAATAACCCAGCACATGATGCACCGAAGAGGCAAAGTCAACTTTGAGGCGGTTCAGGTTGAGGCCAAAACCAAAGGTGTATTGTCCCGGATTGGACGACAAGCCGCCTCTTACAAATACTTCATTGATGATCCGGTATTCGAGGCCGAACCGGAGTGCCGGATCAAAATCGGTTTCCTTTTCGGCTTCAACGGTCAGCATCAGGTTTTTATCAAACGAATAGGCTGCGCCAATCCGCAGAATGGCCGGGATACGTTCGTCGGCGTATTCAACAACTTTGGCGTGGATCGGATTAAACACATGAGCGCCAATGCTGAGGTTTTCATTGATCTTTGATTGAATGCCGGCCTCAAAAGTAATCACCCCCTTTTTGCCGTAATCATCCCCAATCGAGGTTATCAGGTAATCAAGCTGCAGGCCGGCGGCAAAATTCTCCCCGAACTTCCGTGCATACGCCAATCCGACTTTGCTTTCGTTGTAAAGGTCAAATCCGAAATAGGAAAACTTTATCCCAAACACCCCCGAATTGACCGGAAGCACAACACCACCCGTGTTCAGACTCAGCTCTTTGACAAGGAAACGATTTTCGAAATAAACACCGGCAGCCGGCTGGTTGTAAAAGGCCAGCCCGGCCTGGTTGTTTTGCAGCGACCAAAAATCGGCCAGCGCCACCGAGGCATTCCCCATGGCCGCCGAACGCCCTCCCTCTGGAACATTACCTGTGGCCATCAACATCAAAGGAACAACCCAAAGCACAGAAAGAGTCAGGATTTTTTTTCGTAACATGTGCGTTGCTTTTCAAAGTTATGTAAATGAAGTTTTTAAGTCATTGAACATCGGATGAAGTGTTGCAAAAAACTGAAGCACCATTATTCTCCACGTAGAACCATTTTCCAGCCGTTAAGTGATAAATTTCTTCGATGGCCAAAATTATCGAAAAAATAAAATCAAAAGATATTTTTTTTCCTGCCATTTGATTTTGTCCTTTTAGTAATTTTACCTCATAAAATAATTGCCATGTTTACTCAATATGCGCTTATCATTTCGATTGTGTTGCAGTTTGCTGCAGTAGTGATTGTGGTCAGTCTGATCAGGGCAACCAAGTACAATTCCAGTTGGATTCTGCTTTCAATAGGTTTAACTGTGATGGCCGTCAGGCGGGCGATCGAATATCTTCCGTTTTTAAACAAGGAATTAACCAATGATGTACTTGCACTCAACAGTTGGCTGGGAGTGTTCATTTCGCTGCTGATGCTGGTGGGGATGTTTTATGTAAAAAAAATGCTGAACTACACATTTAAACTGGAGGAAACGCGCGCCGCTGCTGACAAGCGATTGCTGAACACCATTATCCAAACAGAGGAAAATGAACGAAGAAGACTGGCCAAAGAACTTCACGACGGGCTTGGACCGCTGCTTTCTTCCGTTAAACTCTCGGTTTCGGCCCTCTCGACCGAAAACCGGGTTGGTAATCAGGCTGAGATCATGAAAAATATTATAATTTCGGTAAATGAATCCATTCATTCGCTCAGAGAGATTTCGAATAATCTCAGTCCTCATGTACTCGACAGTTTTGGAATACCAACTGCCATCGAATCATTTATCGACAAGCTGGAAAAATCCGGAAAAATCCGGTTTGAGTTCAGGACAAATCTGGGTAATAAGAGATTCCCGGGCAATACCGAAATCATCGTTTATCGCACGGTTTGCGAACTGATCAACAACACCCTTAAACATGCCGAAGCCCATAAAGTACTGATCAGTCTGGATGAGGAAGCCGGACTGTTAAGGTTGCTATACCAGGATGACGGTAAAGGGTTCAGCCAGGAAAAATTGCTTTTGGATGAAAATCAGGGGATGGGTTTGAGTAATATCCGATCAAGGATCAACTCACTGAACGGAAAGTTTGAAATCGAAAGCTGGCCGGGTGAAGGGATCATCGTTACGGTTGAGATCAACATTCAAAACGAAACTGAGACAGTAGCAGCTCAACAATAATTCATCGTCATTTAATCCTTTATTTACAACATGCTGGCATTCAAATTGACTATCGTAGATGACCATAAACTCTTCAGGGATGGCCTGAAATTGCTGTTGACCAATTACTTCCCCGGGATTGAAATTTCGGAAGCACAAAACGGAATGGAATATTTAAAGTTGCTTGAGCATTTTATCCCCGACATTACACTGATGGACATCAATATGCCCGGGATTGACGGGATTGAAGCAACACACAGGGCTGTGGAGCTGTTTCCTGAAATAAAAATCATCGCCCTTTCGATGTTTGGAGATGAGGTCTATTATTTCAAAATGATCGATGCCGGAGTAAAAGGTTTTTTGCTCAAAAATTCTGAAATCAGCGAAGTGTGTGAGGCTATCGAATCTGTGCTTGCCGGCGGTCACTATTTCTCTAAAGAATTACTGCTGAGCATTGTCAAAAATTTCCATAAAAGCAGCTTACCGTCAGAAGAGTCGGTCAGCCTGTCCGAACGCGAAACCGAAATTCTCAGCCTGATCTGCCAGGGGCTTAATAACCAGGAGATCAGCGACAAAATTTTTATCAGTAAAAGAACCGTTGACAAACACCGGGCAAATATCCTTTCCAAAACCAATTCCCGCAATACCGCCCACCTGGTGATGAATGCCATTAAGAATCATTGGATAAGTATTTGATTTATTGCCGGATAAATTTTCAAAATCTGATTTTGTGTTCAGCTTAGGCTCCAGCCTATTTCGATGCAGTCACCCCGTGAATGCTATCAAACGAGCACCAGATTATCATTTTCAGTGACTTTTGCTAACGATTCACGGGGTGACTTTCACTGACCCGCGTTGGAGTCACCCCGTGAATGCTATCAAACGAGCACTAAACTATCATTTTCAGTGACTTTTGCAGATGATTCACGGGGTGAATATTCCCGTGTTCAGTGGTGCGTTTAGCTTAGGCTCCAGCATAAGCTGCATCTATTTTTGCAGGCTCCGGACTCATTCATGTTTTCAGGGATCTGTAATTTAAAATAATTTGAATCTACCTCTTATCTTAAAAAAAACTCCTTTAACTTTGCTGGGTTTGTTTTTAAGAACTTTTTGAAATCTGTTGACACAAAAAAATGAATATCAGTAGTTTAAATACCCCTCCCAGGCACGTTGTAAATTTGTACGATTGTTGCAAAAGGAGGAATGTATGATAACCCATCACACAATTGTGAAATCAGATTCTTACGAAGGCTCTTCTCTATGTAACACTTCCATTCATTTAATTTTTTGGTATTTAAAAATCAATTTGTTTAACATTTAAGTTATGATGATGAAAAAATTTGTTTGCTTAATTACAGTCTTATTGATTTTTAGTCCTGCTCGTTCACAAGATACATTCCTTAATATTTACGACAGTACTAAGCTTTTCAGGGCAAGGGACATTGCCTTTAACGATTGGGGAGATATTTTTGTCTGTGCCAATGCTCGTGAGAATGACGAACCGAATATCAATAATTATATACTCAAGCTGGATAGCAATGGAAATCTTTTGAACTCATGGTGGGAGAAGAAATCAGACTTATTTCTTGCTGAGTGCAGCAATATTCAATTCATTGATAATGAAGTTTATTTGTTTGGTTACATTGATAGCTATTACCCTGTTCAATACCACCCTGGAATTTTCATGAAAAAGTTTGATGAGCAATTGAGTGAAGTCAGGAACTATGATTTTTTTATTGATGGCGACGTACATAGAGGTATCAATCATACTTGCCGGGTGCGACACCATGAAGATAAGTTCATTTTCTTTACTTCTTTGTATTTAAATGATCCGTTAATTCGGATAAGACCAGGATATTTTGAACTAACGAAGGATGGGCAATTGCTGAATTTTGTTTTCGATCCGGAATTAGTTTTCTGGCATATTCATTATGATTTTCTATTTAAGCCTGATAACCAGGGATTTTATACTTTTATGCTTGAGCATACTCCATCTGTGCCAATCTCAGGGTGGATCTATGACTATGATTTCAAACTGGAGAATAGAGCATATCATCAAATACCAAATTATTTCAATAAATTTTTCACTGCACTGCCAATTGATGATGAGCTGATTTACCTTGCAGGGAGCTACCGTGAGCCGATGCCTTTCATAAATGAACAGGTCGGGGTTATGAAAATGACGCTTGATGGCACAGCATTGATTACCTATTTGTTTGAACCGTTAATGGATTCTACATCATATCCTGCTCTTTATAATTCATTGGATGTTTTATCGGACGGAAGCCTCATATTTTGCAGTTCTTACGGCCTGGAAGACTACAATTATTTTGCAAACGGAACACCGACCTGGATTTCATTGTTTAAGTTTACTCCCGATCTCGAATTAATCTGGCACAAATTTATAGGAGATGGCGGCAGTTTTGAAGCCCATTGTATGCGTGTATCTCATTCTGATGAAATCGTGATTGCTGGTGGATATAATCCAGTTCCCCCTCAAAGCCCTTACATAAGAAGTTTAATGATCATGAAAACCAACAGCGACGGACTGATTACCGGCATTGATGATGAAACCACTGCCTTTGCCACAACCGAAGCCATTCTATTCCCCAACCCAGCCGGAGACTTCGCAATCGTGGATTTCAGTCTGCAATACAAAACGGCCACTCTGCAACTGCTTGACTTTGCTGGCAGGACAGTATTTGAACGGGCGCTTACCGCCAACCACCAGCAGGTGGATATTTCAGGCGTGCCGGCCGGCGCTTACGTTTACCGGATTTTCGACAGCAAAGGACTGGAGGAAGGTGGAAAATTGGTGGTGGAGTAGAAGTGGAAGCAAATCATACCAGGACATCCACTGACTGACAGGTTTATAAAATTCACCCGGTGAATGTTATCAAATTTCCGCCAAGCTTGCAACTGTGGTTGGCAATGCAGGAAATTCACCGGGTGACTGCTTTTCATTCAAGATTCTCCAAAGGAGTCTCCAAAGGAGTTCATCGGACCTACGGACCTGCGGACAATATTCCAAATCCCCCGATGAATTTTTATCAAACAAACGACGAACATGAAACTGCAGTGGACTTTGCAGGCAATTCACGGGGTGAATATTCACGGTGCTACGTATAAATACTTACCTCCCAAATACGTCTAAACTTCCTTCAATTGGGGCATTAACGGGGTTGTACAGCCCACCGGCCAGAGATAATTTTGCCACTTTAAACTGAGTGTGGATTAACAAAATTAAAGTTTTCATTCTAAAATATAACACAATGAAAAAGAATATATTAGGTATATTTCTGATCGTGATGGCAATTTTTACCGGAGCGATGGTTCAAAGCGGATGCGGTTCGCGGCAAAACAGTTCGGAGAGCAACGATGGTGAACTGAAAGGCACGATCTCGATATCCGGAGCATTTGCGCTTTATCCGCTCACTGTGCGCTGGGCTGAGGAATTTCAAAAAGAGTATCCTGATGTCAGAATAGACATCAGTGCCGGTGGCGCCGGAAAAGGGATGGCCGATGTGTTGTCGGGGATGGTCGACCTGGCGATGTTTTCGAGGGAGATCACACCACCGGAGATCGAAAAAGGGGCGTGGTGGGTAGCAGTGAGCAAGGATGCAGTGCTGGCTACCATTAACGCCGGCAACCCTTTTTTGGATCAGATCAGGCAACACGGAATTTCGAAGGAGGCGTTCATCGGAATTTTTCTTGATCAAAACATCAAACTATGGAACGAATGCCCCGGAATAACGGGTGAGAGTGATAAGATCAATGTTTTTACCCGCTCGGATGCCTGCGGGGCAGCCGAAATGTGGGGGTTATTTCTTGGCAAAAACCAGGAAAGCCTTAAAGGTATCGGGGTTTTTGGCGATCCGGGCATAGCCGATGCGGTGAAAAACGATAAACTCGGGCTGGGGTACAACAATGTGATCTATGCCTACGACATCAACACCCGGAAAAAATATGACGGGATTGAGATCGTCCCCATCGACATGAACGGCAATGGGATTGTTGACCCGGAAGAGGACTTTTACGGAACGCTTGATGAAGTTTGCGCAGCCATTGCCGATTACCGCTACCCCTCGCCTCCGGCACGCGACCTTTACCTGGTTTCAAAAGGAAAACCGGACAATAAACTTGTGATCGAATTTTTACACTGGATCCTTGTCAACGGTCAGCAGTATGTGAGTGAAGCCGGTTATGTGCATTTATCGGATACAAAAATTGAGAACGAATTACAAAAGCTGAAATGAAATTCAGACGGTTTGATATAGGCCGCCACCTGCGTGATAAGCTGCACACCTCCTGGATGATAGTGAGCCTGGTGGTGGTTTTGGCCATTCCGCTCGTGCTGATGTCGGGCCTGCTCTACAAGTCAGCCGTCCTGCTCGAAGAGCATTCCATGTTCAACCTGCTTTTTTCGAAGGAGTGGAAACCATTGTCTGGTCAGTTTGGCTTTTACACTTTCATCATCAGCTCCTTATGGGTCACGGTGGTTTCGCTGCTTATTGCAGCTCCTATCTGCCTGCTCACTGCCATCCATCTCACCCAGTATGCCAAACGATGGGTGCTTAACCTGATGCACCCGGTGATTGACCTGTTGGCAGGGATTCCGTCGGTTATTTTTGGTGTCTGGGGGATTTTAGTTGTGGTGCCGGCCATTGCCGATCACATCGCACCCTTTTTCGGGAAATCGGTTTCCGGATATTCTATCCTGGCCGGCGCCATTGTGCTCTCCATCATGATTATCCCATTCATCCTGAATATTTTGATCGAACTTTTCAGAAATATCCCGACAGAACTGAAAGAAGCATCACTTTCACTTGGTGCCACCAAATGGCAAACCATCAAATTGGTGCTGATTAAAAAGATATTACCGGGTATTGTATCTGCTTTTGGACTAGGCATGTCGCGGGCATTTGGCGAAACCATTGCCGTACTGATAGTTGTTGGCAATGTAACCCAGATTCCCAAAGGAATTTTTCAACCAGGCTATCCCTTACCAGCATTAATAGCCAACAATTATGGCGAGATGCTTTCGATCCCGATGTATGATTCGGCGCTGATGCTGGCAGCGCTGATTCTTTTTGTCATCGTGCTGTTTTTCAATTTTATATCCCGGGTGATTATCATCAAATCCAACAAACACAACTAAATCATGATCGATCGTCGAAAAGCGGAAGAATGGTTTTTCAGGGTGCTGATGTTTTTCTCAACAGTGATCATTGCCACGGCGCTGTTTCTGATTATTTTCAGCATTCTTTACAGCGGTCTGCCGCACCTGACCTGGGAGATGATTTCAAGCGTACCCAAAGGCGGGTTTTATTTTGGCAAAGAAGGCGGCATCCTGAATGCGATCATAGGTTCGCTTTATTTGTCCATGGGGTCGACTATTCTCGCCTTTCTTTTCGGGCTGCCACTGGCTCTTTTCATGAATGTCCATCTGATCCGTCGCCGCAAACTGGTCAATGGAATTCGTTTTGTTATGGATTTGCTCTGGGGAGTCCCTTCTATAGTTTATGGCGCTTTTGGGTTTACCATCATGGTGTTCTTTGGTATCAGGGCATCGCTACTGGCAGGGATCATCACAGTGACTTTGTTCATCATTCCGATCATGGTACGCGGGATGGACGAAATTCTTCAATCGGTCCCACGCGGGTTGCTCGAATCTTCACTGTCGCTGGGCTCAACCCGGTCAGAAACCTCCTATCGTGTTTTCCTGAAACAATGTGTGCCAGGTGTAATCACGGCGGTGCTGCTCTCATTCGGAAGGGCAATCGGCGATGCTGCCTCCATCCTTTTTACCACAGGTTATACCGATCACATCCCAACTTCGCTCACTCAACCCACTGCTACATTACCACTGGCTATCTTTTTCCAGCTTTCATCACCCATTCCTGAAGTGCGGGAAAGAGCATACGCGGCTGCAGTAATCCTTGTCTTCATTATCTTGACAATTAGCATGTTGTCGAGGTTCTTTTCGCGAAAATACCAGAAAAACAAAATCAACTTTTAACCATGAACAACGCTAAAATAGATATCAGCAACCTCAACCTGTATTACGGTAAACAGCACATCCTGAAGGATATCAATGCCACCATTCCCGACCGGCAGATCACCGTGATTATGGGGCCATCAGGTTGCGGAAAAACCACACTGATGAAGAGCCTGAACCGCCTTACCGACTTGCATGCCGACGCAAAAGTCAGCGGTAGCATCACCATTGACGGCCGTGACATTCTGAATACCACCGATGATATCACAAAGATCAGGAAAATGATGGGTTTACTGGCACAGAGGCCTTACCCTCTACCCATGAGCATTTACAACAATATTGCATATGGTTTGCGTATCAGCGGGCGAAAGAAAAAACGGTTTCTCGACAAGCGGGTGGAGCACTACCTGAGGCAGGTCAACCTGTGGGATGAGGTGAAAGACCGGCTGAAAGACCCCGCCGGCGCACTCTCTATCGGCCAGCAGCAGCGTCTTTGCCTTGCCCGTGGGCTGGCTGTCGACCCGGAGATCATCCTTGCCGATGAGCCAACCTCAGCCCTCGACCCCATCTCGAGCCAGACCATTGAAGAAAAGTTCAACGAGCTGAAAAGCCATTACACGATTGTTCTTGTTACCC
>JACZJL010000183.1 GCA_014860585.1 Bacteroidales bacterium
CGTTCTCCGGTGCTTACGATGGAAATAACTTTACCATTGAATCGCTTTATATCAAAAGGGAATATGAAAGTTACCTTGGTTTGTTTGGATATTTGAATGGTGCGTGGATTGAAAAACTCCGGCTTTCCAATGCAGATATGACAGGTTATTATTATGTTGGAGCACTTGCAGGAAGGGTGGTTAACCAAACAGATATTTCTTATGTCGAGGTTGTAAATGCCCAGATTTATATCTCCAAAAGTTATGCAGGAGGAGTGGTGGGTGGTGCAAGTTATTCAAATCTTTACAGATGCTCCTCCTCGGGGACAGTGACGAAAGGAGGCGAATACGTTGCGAATTGGATAGGTGGCATCGCCGGAGCAATTTCCGGTGAAACCCTGGTTGAAGAGTGTTATAGTACAACCGATGTTTTGAGCGAACTTCATAATTCGATAGGTGGGCTTGTTGGTAACCTTTGGACAGGAGCGGAAATAAAAAACTCTTATGCAAGAGGCAGGGTAATTGGTACCTGGGCTATCGTGGGGGGATTTGCCGGTGGTAATCAAACCGGTGTCATATCAAATTCGTTCTC
Organism: Bacteroidales bacterium; assembly: GCA_014860585.1. Taxonomy (NCBI): domain Bacteria; kingdom Pseudomonadati; phylum Bacteroidota; class Bacteroidia; order Bacteroidales; species Bacteroidales bacterium. The sequence goes on from JACZJL010000183.1 coordinate 572, forward strand.
AACAGGAATGGTCTATGCAGTCGAACTCTATGTAAACGGGTTTTTAGGCAGAAACGTAGGTGGTTATTGCTATAACAATTTCTGGGATGTCGAAACATCACAGCAAAATACTGATGAATGTGCATCCGGGAAAACAACGGCTCAGATGAAGACGCAATCCACATTTACCAATGCAGGCTGGGATTTTGAAAACGTATGGGCTATGGATGGGGTAACCAATGACGGATATCCCTTTTTGAAATGGCAGACTGGTCCACAATCATTGTACTACAAGGAATTGTTGCATACTTCACTGGGTAATGCTACCCTAGAAAAAGTAACAACGGAAATCTTATTGGCCGACAACATTGGTATCACCGGATCAGATGGTTTTTCGGTAGATGTGCATGACTATCCGAGCATGGTTGAATGGGGGATGACAGCAGCCCTGGATTTTAATCAGCTACCGGTGGGTGCAAATTTGCAAATAAAATCAACAGGATCTCATTCCGGAATGGAAAATCAAAATATAAGTGTTGCCAATTATGAAAAAACCGGGGATGGGATTCATGCTTTTGTAGATTTTACATCCATTGGAGTTACATCAGTTGTGGCAAATTTTTATATTGACGGTACACTCATACAACAGGAGATAATCCCTGCCGGCGCTTTTGAATATGATGCATTATCTGGTTCTCCGGAACTGGTTTCGGTTACTAAAAGCGATTGTTACTTACCGGGGGGCAAAACAATTTTAGAAGATGCGCCTGGTATATCTGTTAGCCTGGGTGAAATCACTGAAATAATTGCTTCCTGGTTTGGTTCCAACCTAATTATTACAGCTGATGCCATTGAGTTTTATGCTTACCAGGATTACAATCCGAAATATTCTTATGCTCAAATTGAGGTAACGGCAGCAAACTTTTCTCCATTAGCCATTGTGGACGAATATGTTATTGAGGGTTTAACAAGCTGTTTTCAGGGTTTTATCCGAGATGCCTTGACTAACTTTTCCATTGATAACGCTACAGTTACAGCCTTGAATATGGTAAATGGAACTCAATCATACACAACACCTTTTGGGTCGCACTACTCAATGCCGGTTCCTCCCGGATCTTATGATTTAACCTGTGAAGCTGAGGGCTATGAATCCATGACAGCCTATAACATGATATTGTTGGAAAACCATAATACTTCTTACACATTTTATTTAACCCCAACTGAAGGACAGCATGGATATACAGGAGTTGGTGGGGTGAATGTTAATGAAATGAGGATTTATCCAAATCCTGGCAATGGAACCTTCACCATCAAAGGCGCTCATGAAAAAATAAATGTCAGGATTTTCAATGCCTTTGATGTGGAGGTTTATTTGCGTGAGCTGAATTTACCGGCGAAGGTTGATTTATCAACCCAGCCTGAAGGAATTTATTTGGTAAGGATTGAAACTGACAAGGGAGTTTTCTTTGAAAAACTGGTGATTAATTAACAATCCCTCAAAAACAGTAAGGCAAATTCATCTGATCACATTTTAGTAAGTTTAACCGTGTAAATTTAAAATTAGAATAAAAATTTGCACGGTGAAAAGGATTGCAATTGCTTGTAAAGAGAGATAAATCACCGATGCTTGAGTTCCTATTCAGCAATAAATGACATAAAGCCTGATGCAACCATAGTTATGTCAACGGAAAAAGTTGGTTTGCCTTTGAAGCCGGGAATTGAACTCAATACGGAATTGATAGAGAAAATAAGGCTGTAGCCTGGCATTAAGGGCTATTGTACCGATTTGTCACAACAGCAGTTGTCCGATGAAGCTGTCATTGAACGTTACCATCAACTTTGGCACATTGAGCAGTCGTTCCGAATGAGTAAGTTCGATCTGCAGGCCAGCCTTACAAAACAAATTTTTATATTCCGTTCACCCACAAAAGAAATCCTAAATAGCCAACTTGCAAACATTATTATCAAATGGGGTTTGCTACCGCACTAAATGTCACAAGTCAGGAATATCCGATCCTCAGCGGGTTGTACCAGGTATTTAACGGCAGTTATGACATCACCTCCTTTGTCGATAAGCTGTTGAATCATCAGGGGTAGTTTACCTCAGAATCGTCACGCTTCCCTGCTGTGAGCGATTCACAATTTTTCCGGTTCTGTCCAGGGTCTGGTAGTCGCAGGTCCAGAAATAAACCCCTTCGGAGGCATTGCTGCCGTTGATTTTTCCATCCCATTCCTCATGGATACTGTTCATTTCATGCACTCTCCTGCCCCACCGGTTGAAGATGGTCATTTTGAAGTTGAAAATGCCATCCGGGTAAGTAGTGGTGGCAAAGAAAGCATCGTTGTACCCATCGCTGTTTGGGGTGAAGACGTTGGGTACCCAGAGGTCAGAAAAAACATCCACCCTGATAGAATCCAAAACATAGCAAAAACCATCGAATGCACTCAGCCAGTAAGTTCCGGCCTCACCCACGTTCAGCGTGCCTGCAGTGGAGCCTGTGCTCCACAGAAAATCGGAAAAACCGGGACCAGGAGAAAGCAAAACTTTTTCACCACTGTGGATCACCGTGTCATTGCCCAAATCCATGAATCCCTGATGGAAGTAGATATTCACCGAATCGCTGTAAGTTCCGCAGATGGTCTCCACCTGAACTTTATACAACCCTTCATCAGCAGCCCAGAGTTCGGGGGTTTGCGACCCGTTATGCCAAAGATAGGAAACATAGCCTTCCCCAACATCCAACAAAATGCTGTCGCCATCACAAATCCATTGGCTCTCATCAAGCCCGAATGATGGAGGTAAGAAAGGCTCAACTCTAACCGTGTCAGAGCCAAAACATCCGAACTCATCCTGAACAGTGACCCAGAAATCACCGGATTCATTGGTTGAATACTCTATCCCTGCTGAACCATCCTGCCAAACGTACAACCAATATCCAGGCAGCGCCTGCAAAGTAATCGTTTCATCAGGACAAATGATTGTATCTGCGCCCAGAAGATCATCCGGGATACTATTCACCATCACCTGCACCGAGTCCCTTGCAGCACAGCCATATTCATCAGCGACCTCCAGCCAGTAAATTCCCTCATTATCCGCCAAAATTGACTGGTAAGTTGATCCATCCTGCCACAGGTAGCTTTCAAAACCTTCAGGGCCGTAAAGGAAAATATAATCCCCTTCGCAAAGGTTAATTGTATCGTTGCAGAGTGAAAAACTGAACTCCGAAAATACTTCAATGTACACACTATCTGCATTGGTGCAGCCAAACTCATCAGTAACAGCCACCCAATAAATCCCTGTTGAAGAAACAGTCAGGGTCTGATTAGTTGTTCCGTTTTGCCACAAATAAGATGCAAATCCACTGCCCGGATCGAGGATAATACTCTGGCCATAACAGAAGGAAGTATCATTGCCCAGGGTAAAATCAAAGGGTTCGGTGAAATTTACGTAGATGGAGTCAGCGCCGCTGCCACATTCATTGGCCACTTCAACCCAATAGAAACCCGCCTCATTGGCCATGAAGGTCTGTCCGACGGAACCATCCTGCCAGAGGTAACTTTCGAAACCTTCACCCGCATCCAGCACCAGCACCTCATTAAAACAAACCAGCGTATCGTTTCCGAGCCAGACTTCCGGAGCGGGAAGAAAGGTCAAGTTGATCGTATCGCTCCCCAAACAGCCATTTTCATCGGTAACCTGCACCCAGTAACTGCCGCCGGAATTCGCAAGATAACAGGAATCGGTGCTTCCATCCTGCCAGAGATATTGCAAAAAACCCTGCTCAGGACAAAGCAGCAAGGTTTCACCAATACATAGCGTAGTGTCGTTTCCAAGCCAAACAACAGGCGTCGGAACAATCGTTACGTTGATCGAATCTCTGCCTGTGCAGCCGAACTCATTGGTCACCTCCAACCAGTACAAACC
>JACZJL010000184.1 GCA_014860585.1 Bacteroidales bacterium
AGCGGCTACAAGCCCGGACTTTACATCATAAGGCTGGAAATTGGAGGGGAGATTGTTACGAAGCGGTTGGTGGTGATGTAGAACTTTTAAACCTACAGGTTTTTGGCAGGCAGAGCCTGCAGAAATAGATTCGGCTTAGGCTGGAGCTTAAGCCGAACAAAGGAAAATAAAGCAGCCGGAGTTTTGTCCCCGGCTGCTTTTACTATTTACTGCTATGTGCTAAGTTTTCTCTTCAGGTCTATGTTGATCTGTATTAACTGAAATCCATCGCAGTCCAGCTAAAACCCTGATGAGGTTAGGAATTATCAATGTTGGAAATTTTACTCTTTCTTTTCCCTGATGATGCTGAAGACCCTCTCATCATCTTTTTTCATGAGGTAATGCTCGCGGGCATACTTTTCTTTTACCTCGGGGTCGTTTTTCAGCTGCTCAAGGAAAAGGCTGTCGTTTCGGATTTCGTTGAGGTAAAACTGTTTTTGCTCATTTGCACGTTCCAATTCGTTGCGCAGTTGGATCTGGCGAAAAATGTTGTTTTGATCGAAAAACAACATCCAGATTGCAAAAATTAAAAGAACTATAAAATAGCGATTCCAAAAGATTTTATAGGTAAATTTCATAGCGTTGATCATAAAAGGTTGGTAAAGCAAAAGTAACGTTTTTTGAAAATACAGGTTGAAATATTTTATTTACTTTAGCGCCCTCAATCAATCAATGAAATTGATCAACAAAGAATTATCAATTATTTTTACTCATTAACACAAATTAAAATGGACTCAGGAAAAACTACGCTTTACCGCTTGTTAACAGTTTTGGCTGTGATCTATCTCACCACCGCCAGCCTTTATGCTCAGCAATTCAACTATCCCGATGCCTGGGGAAGAGATGGAATGAACCTTTTAGAACAAAAGAGTTCGAATGTAACCATCAGCTATTCCATCACCGGCTTTTCCATTATCGAAGAAGCAATTAATGGGAAGCAAATGCAGAATATTGTCTTGTCGGGTTCGTTCCTGCCAAATAACGAAGGCATGCCCAATGTACCCGGGATCAGCCGTTACATTGCGATACCCAATGGCGCCGCAGCTGTGCTAAAGGTTACGGACTATCGTACTGAGAAAATTGAGGGTGTTGAACTTGCACCAGCTCCGCGCATTCCTCTTGAAACGGAAGATGGGCTTCATTTTGAAGCGAATGAACAGGTTTATGCAACGGATGCCTTTTATCCGGCCGAACCGATCAAACTATCAGAAATTACAACTATACGTGGGGTAGATGCTGTGATGGTTGGAATTACGCCATTTCAATACAACCCGGTAACAAAAGAATTGATTGTTTATCGCGATATTCAACTTGAGGTGATTTTTGAAGGAGGAGACGGCACATTTGGCCGGGAGCGTTTGCGCAGCCGCTGGTTTGATCCGATTCATCAGGATATTTTCCTCAACAGCGCATCACTTCCGGAGATTGATTACAATGAGCGTCGCAATGAAATGATGGCCAGTAAGGATGCCGGTTGTGAATACCTTATTGTAATTCCAAACAATCCTGAATTTGCCCAATGGGCCGACTCAATCAGGACGTTCAGGCAACAACAGGGAATTCTCACTGATATCGTCACTTTAGCAGAAATTGGCGGAACGACTCCGGCCGCACTGGAGACCTATTTCAACAATGCTTATAATACCTGGGACATTCCTCCGGTAGCTATTTTACTGATGGCAGATTATGGGTCAAATGCCGCCAGCACCATTACTTCGCCGATCTACAACAATTACTGTGTTTCCGACAATATGTTTGCTGATGTGACCGGGAACCACATGCCCGATATGATATTTGCCCGGATCACGGCCAATAATGCTGCCCAATTGCAGGTAATGGTTTCAAAATTCCTGAATTATGAGCGCACTCCTCCTACAAGCGCCAGCTTTTACGACCATCCGATCACTGCTTTAGGCTGGCAAACTGAACGCTGGTTCCAGATATGTTCTGAGACTGTAGGCGGATTCTGGAGAAACCAGGGGAAAACCCCGGTTCGCATCAACGAAATATATTCCGGATCCCCTGGCTCAATCTGGTCAACAGCTACCAATACATCCACAGTTGTCAACTATTTTGGGCCCAATGGCCGCGGATACATTCCTGCAACCCCTTCTGAACTGGGTGGATGGTCCGGCGGAACTGCCACCATGGTAAACAATGCCATCAACCAGGGTGCTTTCATGCTGCAACACCGCGATCACGGCTATGAGCTGGGATGGGGAGAGCCAAACTATTCAAATTCTAGTATCAACGGACTCCATAATACTGACCTTACTTTTGTGTTTTCGATCAATTGTCTGACCGGAAAATACAATTACGGAAATGAATGTTTCACCGAGAAATTTCACCGTTTTACTTATGGCGGACAAAACTCCGGAGCATTAGGCCTGATTGCTGCATCAGAGACTTCTTATTCCTTTGTCAACGATGCTTTTGTCTGGGGGATGTTTGACAATATGTACCCGGAATTTTTACCTGATTACGGAATGCCGGTGGATGAGCGCGGCCTCCTTCCTGCATTTGGTAACGCTGCCGGAAAGTATTTCCTCCAGCAAAGTTCATGGCCTTACAACGTAAACAACAAACAGGTAACCTACCATCTTTTTCACCACCACGGTGATGCCTTTCTGAATGTTTACTCGGAGGTTCCACAGCAACTGACCGTATCTCACGAAAATACAATCGTAGGTGGCGAGACTGCCTTTTACATTACTGCTGATGCCGGATCATTTATTGCACTCACTGTTGATGGCGAAATCATCGGGACAGGTGAAGGAACAGGATCCCCGGTTGCCATTGAAATTATTCCGCAAACAATGGAAGTGACTGTAATGGTCACAATAACCAAGCAAAATTATTATCGTCATACATCAGAGGTTGAGGTGATGACTCTATCCGCTTTTGCAGGCGATGATGCAACGATCTGCGAAGGAGCGACATTTACACCCTCGGCAACTGCTGTTAATTATCAGACGGTGCTTTGGGAAACATCAGGTGACGGTGCATTCAACAATGCGTCTATCCTCTCTCCGGACTATACTCCCGGAACACAGGATTATTTAAATGGATCGGTTGTATTAACGCTGCATGCCACCGCTGACAACAATACAGTGAGCGATGATATGACACTTAGCTTTATACTGATCCCGTTGATGAGCGCTAAACCGGTTGGAGAAACTGAATTTTGCATTGGCACTGCTGAAACTGACTATTCTACCGAAGGTGCTGTTCATGCTGATGATTATGTTTGGTATCTGACACCTGAAGAAGCTGGGATTCTTATGTTTGACAAAACATCTGCTACAGTGAACTGGAATGCCGAATGGTATGGAGTGGCCGGTTTAACAGTAATGGGCGCCAATAGCTGCGGTGAAGGTGAAGTATCTGAAATGCTTATGATCACTGTTACCGGAATGCCGGCTATTCCTGAACAACCTATGGGAGTTGCTGATTTTTGTGTCGGAACATATTCTACTGTTTATCAAACTGCCGCTGCAGCAAATGCAACGAATTACACATGGGAACTTGTTCCCGCAGAAGCAGGTACACTCACTGCTGATGGCCTTGATGCCGAAGTGGTATGGGCAGAAGGTTACACAGGTCAGGCTGCTGTACATGTTATGTCAATGAATTACTGCGGCGAAAGCGTTTACTCTGAAGCGTTAAACATCACAATTAACCCAATGCCTGTAACACCCTCGCAACCAACAGGTGAACAGCAACTTTGTGAGGATAACACCAACACTACTTATCAGATAACGGAAGCAGCAAATGCTGAAGCGTATCAATGGGAACTTGTTCCAGCAGAAGCGGGTACGATCACAGCCGATGGTATTAATGCTGAAGTGCAATGGGCAGAAGGTTTTTCAGGCGAAGCAATGATTCATGTAAAATCGATGAACGAATGTGGCGAAAGTGATTTCTCAGAAGCAATCACAGTTAACATTGCACCAAAACCAGAAGTCGCTCCCGCTATCGAAGGAAAAGTAAAGGTTTGTCTTGGAACAAGCGAAAACTTTTCAGTAGGTGAAATTTTACTTGCCACATCCTGTGAGTGGCTCCTTGAACCCGCAGAGGCCGGAACACTCATCGAAGACGGTACATCCTGCCAGGTGACCTTCGGGGGAACCTGGGTTGGAAATGCCACAATCAAAGTCAGGGGAGCAAACGACTGCGGACATGGCGATTGGTCAGAGGAATTCAGCTTCCTGGTGGAAGACTGCACAGGAATCAGCGAAAAAGAACTGATCTCACTCAAGATCTATCCCAACCCAAGCGATGGTTACTTTACACTCAGTCTCAATGCCCGGGATATTGTGAACATTCGCCTGGTTGATACGAAAGGCAAGCTCGTTTATAATGAAAACGGCGTTAAGATCAATGGCTCGTTCAGCAAGATGATTAATATAAATAACTTATCACAAGGCGTTTATTACCTTTCCATCACCGGAACCGAAATAAACGTTACCGAGAAAATTATCATCCAGAGATAAGCTGGTTTCAGCTAAACAAAAAGGCCTTCCGACACATGCCGGAAGGCCTTTTGCTTTTAGGAGTTTATGTTCTATTTATCCAACAATTTTGCCCATTCCCACCGCTTGCGCTTTTTCCAGTCGCCTTTGTGGTAGGCATAGCTGACTATCAGTGGGAGAACAGAAGTGGCTTCGGCATACACCATTTGTTCATATACCGTATCCACTTTCCCCCAGGAAGCAGCTTCCTTTAGAGTGGAACTGGAGCAGGCGCCGTCACGCGGATCAGCAACGGTAATCTGCACGGCATATTTGTGCATTGGGACGTCTTTACCAAGTATTTCGGCACACACCACAGTGTCCTGGGCAAAGTTCTTGGGAACGCCTCCGCCGATCATAAACAGCCCGCTGGTTCCTGCAGCCATTTTAATTTTTGTCAGTTCGAGAAAATCCTTCACCGAGTCGATCGAAAGATGTTTCTCAGGCCGTTCCCACTGGTGTTTTACCAGTCCGAAGCCAGCACTTGAATCGGAAAAAGCCGGGCAAAAGACAGGCACATTGTGCTCAAAAGCTGTTTGCACGAGCGAGTCTTTTTTCACCGAATGTTTGGTGAGGTAGCGTCCCATTTCCCTGATGAATTCGCGGGAGGAATAAGGTCGGGGCTCAAGGTTGTCGGCAATGGTTTTTGTGGTTTCATCGCAGGCCTGCAGCTCTTCTTCATCAATATAGGTATCATAAATCCTGTCGATATATAGCGAACGCAATTGTTTGTCGTCAATCCACGGAGTACCTTTGTAATGCTTAAACCCCAGTGCCTCAAAGAAGTCCATGTCAACAATGGATGCCCCGGTAGCTACAACGGCATCAATCATGTTGTTTTTGATCATATCCACATATACCTGCATACAGCCGCCGGCACTTGTGCTTCCGGCGAGGGTGAGCCAGATCGTGCAATCGGGGTCGTTGATCATCCGCTGTAAAATGTCTGTGGCCGATGCCGTATCGCGTGAAGTAAAAGACATGTCGCGCATGGCATCAATAATCGGTGTTGAGTCGAACGACTTGATATTGATGTGCTTCACCGTTTCCCTTAAAAGTTTCTTTTTGTCCATGTTATTGAAGTATTTAATTGATTACTTATTGGATTGAAAACAGTAGGCCAGCAGTTTGTAAATCAGCTTGGAAGCGAGGAAATCCGGCGCTTTGTTAATTTTGGTCGGCGCCAGTTCCACGACATCAAAGCCAATTACATTCCTCTTCTGAGTAACCAGCCTGAGCAGGTCGATGACTTCATACCAGAGCATCCCTCCAGGCTCCGGAGTACCAGTTGAAGGCATGATGGATGGATCAAATACGTCAAGGTCGATGGTGATGAAAACATTATCCGTTAGCTGATTTACTACTTTTTGATGCCAGTCGGTACGACCCTGGATGTGCTCGGCCAGAAAAAGTTTGTCTGGCACTGTAAACTGCTTTTCAAGGCTGTCCATACTCCTTATTCCAACCTGCACAAATGGACAAATCTCAGCAACCCGCGACATTACGCAGGCATGGTTGTAGCGACTTCCCTCGTATTCCGGGCGCAGGTCGGTATGCGCATCCAGTTGCAGTACACTCAGATTGTCGAACAAATCAGCATATGCACGCACAAAGCCTGTTGTCACAGAGTGTTCGCCACCAAGACCGACTATGAATTTCCCCTGTTTGAGGTAGTTTAGTGCCTCAGTATGAACGGCATTTACCATGTTTTCGGGTGATGATTTTTCAGTTACCGGTGGAGCCGTAAAAATCCCGGTCTTGTAAACTTCAGAATCCGTTTCGATATCGTAAAGCTCCATATTGGCCGAAGCTTCGAGGATGGCGGGAGGTCCTTTATCGGCGCCTTTGCCCCAGGTGCTGGTTTCGTCGTAAGGTACCGGAAGCACCACTACCCTGGCTTGTTCCAGACCGGTGTACCCGGCGTCCAGCCCGCCATAATTATTGTTATCTGCCATGCTTTTAATAGGTTGATTAATTTTGTTACAAAACTACAAATATTATTTGGGTGTGGCTGTTCCAGGGATAAAATTACCACAATGGCAGTGCATGCAGCATTATACTGGAAAAACTATTTTTCCAGTTTGATCAACTTACCGGTGGCAACGTGATTTCCAGATATTACGCGGTAAAAGTAAACCCCTGGGGATAAAGTCAAGGGCAAATGAATGGAGATCGGTTGAGAATCGGATGTTGTTCCATAGGTTGAAAAATCATGATGAATAAGCTGCCCATTGAGTTCGAAAACAGCGAGTTCGATTCTTTCCGTGGCATCATGCGTAATGTAGAAATGGATAAAATCAGTAAATGGATTTGGCGAAACAGTGACATGTATCCTTTTTTCTTCAGCTTTTTCATGCTCCATGATGGCGACGAAATAATCTTCTAAATCGAAAAACTCGAGAATACCCGTCATCAGCGCTTTACGCTCACTTACTGCGTTTGCATTCCCCAAACTTCCGAACTCAAGAATTGAGCCGATGGTTCGGTAGGTGTCATTTTCGAAAGCAGACATGGTGTAGATTCCATCGCCATTGTCTGCCCGTAACACGGGGAAAGCAGTATTGACGGGCTGGAAATAGCAGGGAAGCAGGTTATAAGCTCCCGTAAAATCAAATGAAAGCCCTTCTGCAAATGATCCTTCAACACCGAAAAGGTGATTGAAAGAAATCCAGTTTGCAACGGTAATTACACTGTTATTAAACTTCGGATGCACGGCAGTCTGGGGATCAATGTACCAGGTGGTAGTTCCCTCCATATAAAGCCGTCCTCCTTTTTCGAGATAGTCTGAAAGTAGTAACCCTTCAGCAGTGGTCAATGCAGTATTGGAATAAAATGTCCCGAGACAAAGCATGATGGCCTTGTAGATTTCGGGTTTTGCAGGCAGTGTGTCACTGTAAATATAAGCCATCCCCAGCTCATCAAGGGTGGATTTGATTACACTGACGGAGTTTTCGTTTTTTGCAAAATTGATCACCATTAATGGATATTGTCCGATGCTCATGTCGAATGACTCAAGAACCTGAGTCCCATTTGCAGTTTCGATGATAAAATAAAACTTAGCCTCATGTGCAATGGGGCAGGCAGCATCCACAGTCACAGAGTAACTGTTTTGACCTGTGGCTCCTGAGAGCAAATTTCCATATGTTAAAGGGGTGGAATTGTTGATGGTAATATAAGGATCTTTACTGTACATGAATCCTGTGACGCCATTGGCGGCCGCATTTCCTTCATTTATCAGCGTGATTTGAACATCAGCAGTTTCTCCCGGGTCCAGACGTTGGTTATCACCGTCAATTACCATATAATCCTGCATATAAAGGATGGGAGCCTGGGTTACAAATGACATTTTCCCTGAACGATCAATTTGATCAGACTGGATTTGCAAATCGACCAGAAAGCCGTATTGGTCAGGGCATTGATTGGAAACAGTCATCTCAAAGGCTTGCTCTACTGAAGTTTGCTGGCCGGGTTGAATGTCGCCAAACAAAGCGGTAGCGGTATGGATTTCAAGGTTCGGATCTTTTGAAACTATGGCCGCCTGCACATTAAAAAATTGTTGAGAAGAAATATTTTTGAGGGTCAGGTTCACTTTTACCAATTCACCGCTTTGAATCACCGGATCCTCTCCTGCAGTGATCGTGTAATCGAAAATCAATCCATCCGAAAGTTGCAGTGTTTTTAATGCTGAAATCTCTTTCTCATCCTTAATTTTGAAAGAAAGATTACAAATGTCTTCACCTGGTTGAGCATTTCCTGACAGCAAACCATTCTCAGACAAACTGAATTCCTGTGGGATCAATTCCGGGATAAGCCGATATGCCGTGAACCGTGGCAGTTTGGATGAATTGGCATTTTCGATGATGGTATGGTCAATATTCAAGCCGGCCGAAACTCCCGAGTACCAGAGAATGTCTTCATCAAGTTCGATGTTGTTAAAAAAATACTCAATGCTGCCATCAGGGTAGAGCGTAACAGCGAATTCGCCATATCCTACGGTATGATCGTGATGCGTCAGCGATTTCTTCCATCTGAAAGCGGCATACGTTTCGTCGCCTTCATACCAGAACCCTTCATCACGCTTTGTACCTGAATAGTATTCCACCGGGTAAAATGAGAATGCAGCAATACTTTTCATTTGCCTGAAAAGCAGGTAACCGTCATTGTAATAGGGCCAGGGATAGATATCCTCGTCGAACATGATGTATCCGTCGCGATGGAGGTAAACTTTACTGAAGGTTTCGCCATAAAATGGAAATTCGAACTCAAGTTCTTGCGAAACATATCGGTAATGCGGGGCTTCCAGTGCGAGTTGTTGCTCATCAATTGCAGGGAATTCCCCGGTGAACATCTGCTGATAGTATGGGGTTTTCAATTCCCACCGGTAATCAGGAGCTCCTCCGGTTGCTGTCATCTGATGCTGGTAATTTTGCCCCGGAAGTATAACCGGTAATTCATCAGTAGTAATGGCTACTTTGTCGAAAGTTGGATTATGAATGACCGAAAGCCGCGTGGTTTTATTGTCAGTGATTGGAACATTCAATTGAGGGCATGCCACCAGGTTGATTCCTGAAGTGTAATCTATGATCGCATAATAAATGATCTCCCCTGAACCTTCATTTTTGGGATCATTTTCAATGACTTCGACAAAGAATTTTCCAAATTGACCTGGCTCAAGATAGCTGAGCAGCGGTGTAATATCAAGCCCGAACTCAATGGTTTTGTACTCCTCCGACTCTCTTCCCCCCTGCATGTACTTGTGTCCGCCCTGGTAGTTGAATACCGGGAAATAAAGATAATGATCAGGTTTAAGTTTGGCTGTATCGGTAGTAACGCCTGCGGCTATCCTGATTTTTTCCCTCGAATCATGCTTGATTACCAACTTCATTGTCAATAAAGGCTCATAAGTTTCTTTCACGTCGAGGATGTTGACCGTACTGTTCCAAATGCCGCCAATGGTGACATCATCTGCCAATACTTTATACATCAGATAGCAGAATCCTGAATCAGCCCAGGTGTTACCATAGGTGTTTGCAAATTTCACCCCACCGATTTCCCAGTCTCTCATATCTACACTTCCATCATTGTTGATGTCGAGGTGATTGGTAAATTGTCCGTCCTCGTTGTAATCATAGCGGATACTGTCATTGTATCCAACAATTGTCATTGCATGTGTGGCGTAGGTCCCGGCAAACTGAACCATTACTTTTTTTCCCTCCTCCGGGCTGCCTGAAGGCAATGATTGATAATTCCACGGGCTCCCGGCATTGAAGTTGGCTATTCCGCCTATTTCAGCCCCTTCGAGATGATTTACCAACCAATGCTTAAGGGTTAACAATCCATCCGGAGTGTTCACCTTTATCTGTTTCACCCCACTTATCCGGTTTTTCATGGCAGAGTAATACAGGTCGTATCCGGAAATCCAACGCTCGCCGCCATCAATGCTCATGCCCCCGTAGTCATTGACAGTTGGGGTTCCCAGCGTCCTCAGAATTTCAAAACTGTGCATATAGTTCACCCCAAAGTAACCACTGCCCCCATTCATAAAATTATAGACAAAATGTGATGGATATTGGTTAATTGAAGTATCTGAAGGTAGTCCTCTCAGTCGGTTTATTTCGTAAGTAAATCCATAGCCAACTGCGGAAGACTGGCCACAGGATGGTCCTGCCTGGTTGAAAATCGGCCGGAAAAAAGGCTGGTCGGAATTATCATGCCGAAAAGGAAGTTCCTTGTTACGCAAATATTCCGGTAGTGTGGCTTCGGGGAGGTTGGAAAGCCAGATGGAGTCGGTGCTGGAAATATGGAAATTGTCATTATTACCTGTAAGAACTTGAGTTTGGGCGGACAAAATCGCGAAGTGTGGTAAAAAAAGCAGCAGTATAAATATTCGTATCATCGATAGAAATTTGGATATTAAACGTTAGAAAGCGTTTTTTGGTGAGCAGTTAGATGTAAAAATCGTTCAAAAGTACATTTATTGCCCGTTGGGATGATTGTTATTTAACAATTTTTGATTCGATGTATCATTGAGGATCATTTCCTGATTTTTCCCACAATTGCAATAAAAACTCTTTTCGGATTGTTAAAGAGGCAAATAATGGTAAAACTCAAATCACATTTCAAACACCAATGAAGGCAGAATTAACACAGGATAATAAATTGGTAACCAATGATGATTCTGCCTCTGGAAATCTTTCTACCGATGATCAGCTTGAAGTTTATGGCGCGCGGATGCATAATCTGCAAAACATTGATGTCAAAATTCCCCGCAACAAGTTGGTAGTGATCACCGGCCTTAGCGGGAGCGGGAAGTCATCGCTTGCTTTTGATACGATTTATGCTGAAGGCCAACGGCGCTACATGGAAACATTCTCGGCTTATGCCCGCCAGTTTATTGGCAGTATGGAGCGTCCCGATGTGGACAAAATTGACGGTCTCAGCCCGGTGATTTCCATTGAGCAGAAAACCGTGAACAAAAATCCCCGCTCTACAGTTGGCACCATCACTGAGGTGTACGATTTTCTCAGGTTGCTGTTTGCGCGGATTGGAGAAGCTTATTCCTACAATACCGGCGAAAAGATGGTCCGTTATACCGAAAAGCAAATCATCGAACTTATTCTTCAACATTATTCCGGCCTTCCGGTGAATGTCCTGGCGCCTCTGGTCAAAGCGCGAAAAGGGCATTACCGCGAGTTGTTTGAACAAATCCGAAAACAGGGTTACCTGAAAGTCAGGATTGACGGAAAAATTGTGGATATAAACTTCGGGATGAAAGTAGACCGTTATAAAACCCATGATATAGAGGTAGTTGTTGACAGGCTGGTGATTGAAGAGGACATTCATGACAGGTTGGCAAAATCGGTGCAGATGGCCATGAAACATGGCAAAGGAGTGATGATGATCCATGACCCGAAATCCGAACACGTAAGGCACTTCAGCCGGTTACTGATGTGCCCGACCACCGGGCTATCATATGACGAACCGGAGCCCAACACTTTTTCCTTCAATTCTCCTTATGGCGCCTGCCCGCACTGTAACGGGCTTGGCGAAGTTTCGCAAATCGACCTGAAACGGGTGATCCCTGATGATAAGCTCAGTATAAAAAAGGGTGGGATTGTTCCTTTGGGCGAATACAAAAACAATTGGATTTTTCGTCAGATCGAAGCAATCGGGCATAAATACGGTTTCGATCTTGATATGCCGATTGGTGAAATTCCGGAAAAAGGCCTCACGACTATCCTTTATGGCTCCGACGAAATCGTTCATGTAAAAAATGAATACTTAGGCATTACTTCAAATTATTCATTGAATTTTGATGGGATCATCAGTTTTATTCTCAGCCAGGATTTCGAGACAAGCAGTAAGTCGGTGCAAAAGTGGATTTCAGGTTTTATGAACCGCATTCCATGCCCGGAGTGTCATGGCGCAAGGCTAAAAAGGGAATCGCTGCAATTCAGAATTTTGGATAAAAACATTGCAGAATTGGCGGAAATGGACCTGTTTCTGCTGCGTGACTGGATTGATGCTCTTCCTGCCAAAGTGAGTGAACGCACACTCCGCATTGCTACCGAAATCACCCGCGAAATCAGTTCACGTATCAGGTTTTTACTTGAAGTCGGGCTGGATTACATCACCCTGAACCGACCTTCAAGAACCCTTTCCGGCGGCGAGTCACAACGAATACGCCTGGCCACACAAATCGGATCACAACTTACAGGAGTACTTTACATTCTCGACGAACCCAGTATCGGCCTGCATCAGCGCGATAACCAACGATTGATAACTGCATTAAAGGAACTGCGTGATATTGGAAACTCAGTCATTGTTGTGGAACATGACAGGGACATGATTATGTCGTCGGATTATATTTTAGATATCGGGCCGGGAGCAGGCATCAAAGGCGGATTTATCGTAGGACAAGGCGCACCCGGCAATATGCTGAATTGTCATAGCATAACCTGTGAATACCTGAGCGGCAAAAAAGAAATTTCAATCCCCGGTCTGAGAAGGGCAGGCAACGGAAAGATCCTTCAACTCACCGGCGCTCAGGGTAACAACCTGAAAAATGTGACACTGACTTTACCACTTGGGAAATTCATCTGTATTACGGGTGTTTCCGGCAGCGGAAAGTCAAGTCTGATCAACGAAACGCTGTACCCGATTCTCAGCGCTCATTTTTATCATTCTGATAAGAAGCCGCTTCCGTTTGAGTCAATTACGGGCATGGAAAACATAGACAAAGTGATTGAAATTGACCAGTCGCCAATTGGCCGTACACCCCGTTCAAACCCCGCAACTTATACCAAAGTTTTCGATGAAATCCGGAAACTGTTTGGTTCATTGCCCGAATCGCAAATCAGAGGCTACAAGCCCGGACGTTTTTCGTTTAATGTTAAGGGCGGACGTTGCGAAACCTGCAGTGGCGCCGGTATCCGTCTGATTGAGATGAACTTCCTGCCCGATGTTCAGGTGCCATGCGAAACCTGCCAGGGAAAGCGCTATAACCGCGAAACCCTCGAAGTGCGTTTCAAAGGCAAATCCATCAACGATGTGCTCAATATGACCATCAACCAGGCCGTTGAATTTTTTGAGCATCATCCTTCAATCATTCAGAAAATAAGAACACTGAAAGATGTTGGGCTGGGTTACATCACCCTTGGACAGCAATCTACAACGCTTTCGGGGGGAGAAGCACAACGTGTGAAACTGGCAGCCGAACTCTCCAAACGCGACACCGGGAAAACCATTTATATCCTTGATGAACCCACTACAGGTCTGCATTTTGAGGATGTGAAGGTGTTGCTCGAAGTGCTGAATAAATTGGTGGATAAAGGGAATACAATCCTGGTGATTGAGCACAATATGGATGTGATTAAAGTTGCAGATCATATCATTGATCTTGGCCCCGAAGGAGGAATTCGTGGTGGCGAAATTGTTTGTGTTGGAACTCCCGAAGAAGTGAGCCAGAATGAACAATCTTTCACAGCCGATTTTCTTAGAATTGAACTTACTCATCAAAGAGAAGCTATCTTTGCCGGGAAAAACTGATAAAAATTCAAATATGATGATGTTAAACGAAAACGTAGAACATTTGCGGAATAAAGACGGGGAAAGTATCCATGACTCATTTCAGCAAAAAAGCTGGAACGAAATTAAGATCAACGACTCATGGATGGTTTTTAAAGTAATGTCAGAAATGGTTGACGGTTTTGAAACCCTTGCACGAATTGGTCCTTGTGTTTCAATCTTTGGATCGGCAAGGGTTAAGGACAGCCATCCTCATTACCGCCTGGCGGAGGAAACGGCCTACCTTCTTACAAAAAAAGGTTTTGGAATCGTTACCGGTGGTGGTCCAGGGATAATGGAAGCAGCCAACAAAGGGGCTCATTTTGCCGGAGGGAAATCTGTTGGCCTCAATATTGTCCTGCCCCATGAACAAAGATCAAACCCTTTTATTGACAATGATAAACTGATTAATTTCGACTACTTCTTTGTGCGCAAAGTGATGTTCATGAAGTATTCGCAGGGTTATATCGTATTACCCGGAGGTTTTGGCACTTTGGACGAAATGTTTGAAGCCATAACCCTGATCCAGACCCACAAAATGGTAAGGTTCCCTATTGTGTTGGTTAACAAGAAATACTGGAGCGGATTGATAGAGTGGGTTAAAGAACAACTGCTTGAAGAAGCCATGATCAGCCCCGAAGACCTGCACCTTTTCAGACTGGTAGATACTGCAGAAGAAGCTGTTGATCATATAGTTAAGTATTATGAAAAGTTCAAGATCAAACCAAACTTCTGATTTTTCAGAAATTTTTTTCAAAAACTTTTGGTGGTAAAAAATTAGATACTATTTTTGCACTCCCAAATTAACTGCGGAAGTAGCTCAGTTGGTAGAGCATAACCTTGCCAAGGTTAGGGTCGCGGGTCCGAGTCCCGTCTTCCGCTCCAAACCCCGATCCCGGGATGCTTCGGGTTCGGGGTTTTAAGTTTCATTTTTTCAAAGTGTCAACGCCCGGGTGGTGGAATTGGTAGACACGAAGGACTTAAAATCCTTTGGCCATTGCGGCCGTGCGGGTTCAATTCCCGCTCCGGGTACGAAAAAAGCCTTGTAAATATTTAATTTGCAAGGTTTTTTTTAGAAGTTTCAAAATTCATCTTCACACTCCTTATCTACATCTATACCTGGCAAGCTGGTGCGTTGCTGCTGCCATTGCTTCAATGGTCATGGGTAATGGCTTTTAGCTTTTCACCTAACTCCTGTTCAATTTCCTCCACACTGGGCAGGCTGCTTTTTAGGTTTTCGGGTAGTATTCTGGTCAATTCATATTCTGAGATGCCGATTGGTTTTTGAATATCTTTAAGCGAGTATTCGGCAAACAACCGATCTTTTTGTTGACAAAGTATCAACCCAACTGTTGGTTGGTCAGCCGGATGCTTCAACAGATCATCAACTGCTGAGCAGTAGAATTCATTTTACCGGCATATTCCGGTATAAACTCACCCCTTTTCAGTTCTATAACCACAAAACAACGCATTTTGAGATGATAGAAAAGCAAATCAAGATAAAAATCGCGGTCGCTGACTTCCAGCTTAAACTGCCTGCCCACAAATGCAAAACCGGATCCCAGTTCAATCAGAAACTTTTCCACATTCTTAACAAGTTCCGTTTCCAGTTCACGTTCGGTGTATTCTGTTGCCAGCGTAGTAAAATCAAAAATGTACGGATCTTTCAGCATCGCATTGGCAAGGGCAGATTGTGCAGGTGGCAGGGTAAGGTTAAAGTTGGTGACAGCTTTGCCCTGGCGTAGATGAACACTTTTTTTGATCATTTCTATCAATGTCTCTTTCGACCAGCCATTTTCAACAATCTTTTGCAAATACCAAAGGCGAGTTTCATGGTCTTTTATCTTCTCCAATAAGATGATATGGTGAGTCCATGTAACTGAGAGAAACAAATTGGTTTGAAATTCAATATTTTGAATCCTGCCCACAGTTGATTGAGATTTGACATCATTATTCAATTTGGCAGCCAATAGTTGCCAATTTGGTTCATCCTGAAATTTGGCAACTACCGGTTACCAAATTGTAACATGCTGGTATTCTTTAAAGAAAATAACCATTGACCTCAAATTTCTTTCAGAAAAACCCTTCACACCTGATAGTTCGTTTTTGAGATCTTTTGATAAACGGGGAATCACTCTGGCGCCCCAACCCTTATGTTGTTGCAACTGATAAATCATTCTGCCAACATCCCAATAGGTTGCCAGCATCTCGGCATTAGCCGAAACACTTGCCCTGAGTTGTGCTTTGCGCACCCTTTCTTTAATGTCTTGCAGCAGATTTTTGTATTGGACAATTTCATTCATGGTGATGGTTTTTTATCATGTTCAGGGATTAATATGCTGTTTGAATTTCAGTTATCTTCCAAATAATTTGTTGATCCAATTTCTTTCCTTTTGGCAAAATTAAGAATATGCGTTGAAATCATGATTATTAGTAAAATCATTTTGTTGGGGATAAAAGAAACAGCCTTGATTGATGCTGCGCCTTTTACAAAAAACTGCATTTCAAAATCCTTCTCTTAAGTTTGCGATTGCCCGTGTGCAATGCTGATGGCGAAATTGTCAGACTTTTAGGAACAATCCTTTGGCCATTGCGGCTGTGCGGGTTCAATTCCCGTTCCGGGTGCGAAAAAAGCCTTGTAAAAAGTTAATTTACAAGGCTTTTGTATTTATTTTCAATGAGTCTACTCAAAGAGCTCCTCTTTCGGTACTTTTTTTACTTGATCGCCATTTTTAAGACTTCTTGAAACGGCGCGGTAAGGGCCAATGATAACTTCCGCATTTTCTTCAAGCCCCGATAAAATCTGGATATAGGTATTGTCCTGGATCCCTGATTTTACCTGAATCATTTTGGCCTTACCATTGTCGTAAACAAACACATACTCGGTAATTTCGGTATTTACTTTTTCGTTCTTGTCTTTTTCCTTTTCGTCTTTGTTTTTATCCCGGTCAATCCGCGCCGAAACTTCTTTACCTGTCGTATCGCTTCGGGTAGTAACCGCCTGAATTGGCAGGGTAAGTACGTTGAACTCGGTTTTTGTCTGGATGTCAACGGTGGTGGACATGCCGGGGCGGAAAGGAGAAAACCATGGTTTTTCAGGATCGAGAAGATCCTGGTAGGACTCTTTGAGTAATCTGATTTTCACCTCGAAACTTGTAACCTGGTCTGAGGTCAATGCAGCAGTTTCAGCAGAAGTAGCAATTTCGGTAACAAGACCTTTGAACTTCCGGTTCAGATAGGCATCAACTTCAATCAGTGATGTATCGCCTAAACTGATGCGTACGATGTCGTTTTCATTTACCTGCACTACTGCCTCCATTAAGTCCAGATCGGCAATCCGCATGAGTTCAGTACCTGCGGAGAATTGAGATGCACCGGCAACGCGTTCCCCCTTTTCGATAATCAGACGTGAAACAGTACCATCAGAAGGGGCGTAAATTGCCGTTTTAGTGAGATTTTCACGTGCTTCACGCAGGGATGCTTCGGCACTGGCCACCTGAAATTCGGCTGCTTTCACCGATTCTTCGGCAGCCTGCACTTCGGCAGTGGTCACTTCAAAGTTCGCTTTGGCTGTTTCATAATCAGCATCTGAGATGACCTTCTCTTTCCATAATTTTTCGTTCCGCTCGAAAGACAATTTGGAATTGGTAAACTGAGCATTGGTTTGCGCAAGGCGTGCTTTTGCATTGGCCAAACTTGCCTTTTGAGATTGAAGGCTTGCTTCCATGCGCTCGTAATTGGAAAGATAAATTTCCGGATCAATTTTGGCTAAAAGGTCTCCACCTTTAACCTGGTCGCCTTCACGCACATGCAATTCCACAACTTCCCCGGAGATGTAAGGCGTAATCTTTACTTCACGCGCAGGCTGGATTTTCCCATTGGCTGATACGGTCTCCACGATTGTACGTCTTGCGACCATGTCAGTAGCGACCTTAGGAGATTGGTCGCCACCAATTACTCCTTTACTTTTCATGATGGCAAGGACAATTAACACAATCAGCACTGCTGCGCTGATGATTATGATCGTTTTCTTTTTCATATTGTTGCTGATAGATTTGATGCTGATTCCATTTGAACAGGAACATTGTACCGGTGAACTAGTTCAATGTGATGGGCCTCCCCATGTAAAAATCGAGAATTTTTGTTTTGAAAATGTAGTCATACCTCGCACGCACCAATTCCGATTCAACGGCGGTTAGTTGCGTTTTTGCAAGGTTATAGTCAACCGATGTGGCCATACCAACGGTAAATTTTTGCTCGGTATATCGGAATGATTCACTGAATGATGAAAGGGATTTTTGGGTTGCCTGGTAACTTTTGAAAGCTGCCTGTGCATCATAATAAGCCTGCTCAATATTTTTCCTAAGTGTATTTTTGGTCAGATCATAAGTGTATTCAGCATTGGAAGCGGCAATTCTGGCGCGTGCCACATTTGAAGCTGCCTGGTACCCGTTGAAAATGGGGATGCTCAATCCGATCCCAAGATACCGGCTTTGATTGTCAGCAAACTGATCACCAAACGGGATTACATCTGTCTGATAAATATTACCGGTAAGGGTATCGAAAACAACTTTACGGTATTGGTTAGAAAAGTTTGTGTTCCATCCGCTTTGTAACGAAAGCACCGGACTAAGCGCTCCCTGCGCAATTGCAACGTTTTTGTATGCGCTTTCAACGTTTACTTCTGCATTCTTAATTAAGGCTTGTGTACCCAATGCTACCTCATAAATCTGACTGATTGGAAGGACTTCGAGGGTAAGTTCGGTGTCGAAAACCGGAACTTCAATTTCGAAGTCAGCATCGGCAGGCAGGTCAAGAATTTGGAGGAGATCAAGGTATGAAAGTGCCAGAGAATTTTCGTAATTGATCTCGTTGATTTCTTCCCTGGCGCCTTGAGCCTGGATTTCGAGCAGGCTGCCCATTGCAAGTTTTCCTGCTTCAACCAACTTTTCAGTCCGTTTGATTTGTTCCTGTGTAATAGCAACCTGTTCGGTAGCCACTTTTAGCAACTCTTTATTATAGAGAATGGTCAGGTAGGCTTGCGTCAACAACAGACTTATGTCATCCTTGATTTTGTCAGTAGCATATTGACTGGCGAGAAAGTCAAGTTTTGCCTTTTTTATTCTGTTTTGATACTGTAATCCACCAAAAAGCCTCATGTTAGCATCAAGGCCGAAATTTGCCTGATTGGTTTCCTGGTTGCTGTAAGTGTACCTTGTGCGGTCGAGTACCCTTCCCCAGTTGTAGCTTGCAGATGCATTGCCATTCAGATTTGGTAACAAATTTAACTTGCTTTGTTGCAGATCAACTTCGCTGTATTGTACATCAAGCAGGCTTTGCTTAATCTGAATATTGTTTTCGATAGCATACAGAAAACAGTCTTCGATGGTCCAGATTCTGTTTTGTGCGTTGATCGTTGGGGTGATGGCGAGCAGAAAAATTGAAAAGATGGTGAGAACGATTCTTTTCGTAATTTGATCAATTTTCATGTTGATTATTTTTGATTTGCCTTGCAAAAACTTGTGCAAAGTTATGATAAAACGATTGACTGAACCCGATTGGCTAAAAATATGCCAATTTCACAATTCATTGACAATCAATAAGCATAAATTATTCAAAGCATAGCCCGAAAATTATATGTCCACAATAAATACAGGTGTTGTACGATAGTGAACATGAAAAGGTACAAACGCATTTAAACTGGATTTTATACTTTTACCACTTAAAAAAAATCATACATAATTTTACAATAAAATGAAACGGTTACCTATACTCCTGATCTTTACGATACAGCTTATTTCTGGTGGAATCATTGCACAGAATATCAATTATTTAGCTGCAGATCGCGGCAACCTGAGTGATACACTGGATGCCCTCACCTACGAGATTCACATCAATGAAATGGACTTTTCAGCTAAAACCATTTCAGCCAAAACCATTATAACCATACAATCAAAGGTGGATAATCTCAGTGTGATCAGGCTTGAATTGCTTGACCTGACTGTTGATGAGGTCAATGCTGGTGGTCTTCCCGTTACCGGATTTCAGCATCAAAGCCCGTGGCTGGTTATTCCGCTTACCACTCCCATCAATCAAGGTGATGTAATCGAAGTTGATGTGACCTATCACGGAGCTCCATTTTACGAAGGATGGGGTGGCTTCCATTGGAGCGGTCAGTATGCGTTCAACCTGGGAGTGGGTTTCGAATCTGATCCTCACAATTTGGGCAAGGCATGGTTTCCAGGTGTTGACGATTTTCACGACCGGGCGATTTACGAGGTTTTTGTGACAGTGGATGATCCAAAAATGGCCGTTTGTGGTGGAACGCTGCTGGAAGTAATTGATCATGGAAACGGATCGAAAACCTACCACTGGAAAATTCATGATGATATTCCTACTTACCTGGCGTCGGTGGCAATTGGTGAGTACATCAATGTGCCTTCCTCCTTCACCTCGATGACCGGAGCAGAAATTCCCATCGGGATTTATGTGAGGCCATCTGATACAGCAAAAGTTGCCGGATCTTTCCAGACGCTGAACCAGGTACTTGAAGCTTTCGAAAATTATTTCGGACCCTATCAGTGGGAAAGGGTTGGGTATGTTGGAACGCAACTTGGAGCTATGGAGCATTCCACCAACATTGCTTATCCCAATTCCTCCATTACCGGAAATCTCTCCAACGAATGGCTGATGGCGCATGAGCTTTCGCATCAGTGGTTTGGGAATATGGTAACCTGTGCAAGTGCAGAGGATATGTGGCTTAACGAGGGGTGGGCCGTATTTACGGAGTCGCTTTACCGCGAAGCTCTCTATGGATCAGAGGCTTATCATACCAACATGTTTGCTAAACATCGCTCGGTGCTGCACAATGCCCATGTGAGCGATGGGGGCTACCTTGCCCTCTACGGCATCCCGACCCAACATACTTACGGGACTACTGTTTATCAGAAAGGCGGGATTGTAGTTCATACCCTTCGTAATTACCTTGGCGATGAATTGTTTTTTCCTGCTGTGCAGGCGTATCTCGAAGCCTTCAGGTTCAACTATGCCGACTCCTGGGATTTGCGCGATTTTTTGAGCAGCCACACCGGAGTTGATCTGACTGATTTTTTTGATGCTTGGGTTTTTACGCCCGGATTTCCGGAATTTTCGCTGGATTCGTTCAATGTGCAGCCTGCAGGTAATTTTTATGATGTCACTGTTTTTGCGAAACAGAAACTGAAAGGCCCCTCACAACTGGCCAATTCCAACCGTGTGGAAGTGACTTTTATGGATCAGCAATGGCAAAAAGAAACTGTGTTGATGGAGTTTTCGGGTGAGACAGGTTCTCAGTCGTTCACCATCAGCATTGAACCATCCATCGCTATGATAGATTTTTATGACAAGATTGCAGATGCTACTACTGATAAACATATGACCTTATATCCCTCAACAAACCAAAACCTGTTTGATGTTTTTGCCAAAATAAGGGTGGAATCAATGCCTGCAAGCGATTCAGCCTTTATCCGGTTTACCCATCGCTGGGTGCCACCGGATGATTTAAAATCACCGGTTCCGGGGCTTTCACTTTCCGATTACCGCCATTGGAGAATTGACGGACTTTTTCCAGAAAGCACAACCATCACTGCCAGTTTTATGTACAACAAATTCAACAACTTGGATGGTAACCTGATGTCCAATCCAGGCGATTCATTGGTGATCCTCTACCGCCCTGACCGTGCAGCAGACTGGCAGGGAGTCCCCTTCGTCAAAATCGGTGCGCCCAATACAGGTTACATCGAAGTTCCCAATACCCAACCCGGTGAATATACCCTCGCTGTCTGGGATCAGTCTTATGTTAAAGTTCCACAGATAACCAATGACCAGGAACATGACATCCGTATTTTCCCTAACCCGGCTAATGGAGCGGTAATACTTGATTTTGAGGAATTGGCACCTGCAGCTGTTTACATTTACGATACAAGTGGCCGTCTGATTTTTTCGCTTTTCAATGAGGAAATGATGCCTTATCTTGAATGGGATACAACTGGATTGGAAAGAGGAACCTATTTTCTCCAGTTTATCGACACTGCCGGTCAGGAAATCAGCACAAAGAAATTGCTGATCAACTGAACAAAATAGGATGATTTTCCCGGCAACTAAATCCATAAGAAGATGAATAAAATGGTCGAAATGCTAAAAGCGCGTTTTGAGGTTTTGTCAGACCCCGAAAAAGCGCATTGGCAAAAGGCTTACCTGCGAAATCAATTCGATTTTTTTGGTACAGACAGAATTGAACAGGAAGTGGTCAGGAAGGAATTTTTTGCTGAATTCGGTATGCCCGATCAGCACGAAACCGAAGCCTTTATCAGGGAACTTTGGGAACTCCCCCAACGCGAGTTCCAGTATTTTGGGCTGTTTCTTATTGAAAAGGTGATTAAAAAAGTTGAAAAAGATTTTATCAGCCTGCTCGAATACATGATCACCACAAAATCATGGTGGGATACTGTTGACATGATTGCCACCCATCATGTCGGCGTGCTTTTCCGGCGCTTTCCCGAACTAATTCCGGTTTATGTAACAAAATGGATGGACTCAGAAAACCTTTGGCTGGAAAGGACTGCACTCCTTTTTCAATTAAAATACAAAGACAAAACCAATACTGCCCTGCTTTTTGACCTGATTCACCAACTTGCCGGCCACAAAGATTTTTTTATCCGGAAGGCTATCGGCTGGGCATTGCGCGAATATTCAAAGACCTCGCCGGAAGCAGTGATTCATTTTCTCAACAATATTGACTTATCTCCGCTTAGCACGCGGGAAGCTTTAAAAGTGATTAACCGAAAAGCTTCTAATCATTAATGTTCTACTAAGGTTGCTTTCTGGGAATAAGGTTTACAAATCCTATGCAGCCTATTTTGGAAAACCGAAAATTCATCATTAGATTTATGAAAGGTCCTCCATTAGCAGGAAGTCGGCAATATGAAGCACCTTTATTCCTTCCAGGTTATCGTGCCAGGATTCGTCCATGGTGACTAAATATTTGGGGTGGTTGTCGCGAATGCTGAGAAGTGGCTGGAGTTCCCTGTCAATTGTACTTTTCTCCGCCATGAGGTAACAAACCTGAACATAAACTTTTTCATCTTTATTTTCAGCTACAAAATCAATCTCTTTGTCATCAATTTTTCCGACATAAACATTATAACCCCTTCGCCGCAACTCAAGCGAAACGATGTTTTCGAGCAACCCCCCGATCATTCTGCCCCGATAGCCCATCAAAGCATAGATAAGTGCATGATCGCCAACAAAATACTTCTCGAATGTTTTCAGAATTTCCCTGCCTTTGATGTCGTAGCGGGGAGTACGGTAAATGATGAAAGCGCTTTCGAGAGCATAAAGGTAGTTGTACACCGTATTCAAATCAATCCTGCGTTGTTGGCTTTTAAAAAAGTCGGCTACGTTTTTTGCCGAAAAGCTGTTGCCAATGTTGTCGAATACAAACCTGACCACCCTTTCGAGCAATTCAACATCGCGGATGTTGTGGCGCTGCACCGTATCGCGCAGGATAGCTGATGAATAAATATCGAACACGATTTTCCAGGCCGTTTCCACTGGATAGTCGAGCGTGTGCAAAACCGGGAAACCACCCAGTTGCAAAAACGCGGCAAAGGCCTCATGTGCATTGATGCTCAATTCAGGGTCGCGCTGCTGCTTGAAATGGAGATATTCGGCAAAAGAGAGCGTGTAAACAGGTATTTGAACGTGCCTCCCGGCAAGATAGGTTGCCAGTTCCGATGAAAGTAACCGGGAATTTGATCCGGTAATATAAACATCAGTATCGAAATCAACGGTGAGTGCATTGACGGTTTTTTCCCATTCTTTCACCTCTTGTATCTCATCGAGCAAAATATAAAAACGTTGATTGTCAATGATTTTACTGCGAAGATATTCATAGAGTTTTTCCGAAGTATCCAATACCGAAAACTCAAAACTCTCAAAGTTGATCAGTAAGATGTGACTTTCTGCAATACCACGGCCAAGTAGCTGCTCTCTCAAAAGTTGAAGCATGGCCGATTTGCCACAACGTCTGATGCCTGTCAGCACTTTGATAAAAGGTTTGTCAATAAACTCCCCGAATTGATCTAAATACTGCTTTCTCGCTATCATAATTCATGATTTTAGGTTATGACCGCAAAAATAAATAAAATCCATGAGTTTTTATGGTTGTAACCCTAAAAAAGTACTTTTGAATAGACCTGACGGGGTTTTCTAGTGGATGCCTTTGGCAGAAACCTTGTCAGGGCTCAATCCATTGAAAATAAGGTAATCCCGAAGGGATCCCTTTGGGATAAGGTTTGGTGGCTTTTGGTGTCGGTCAGTTCTATTAAGGTTGTCGGCAGACCTGACAGGTTTTTGAAACCTGTCAGGTCTCAGCCATTTTTGAACACCGGAAATTGCCGAGATTGCTTTTCATTGGCAGGCTGGAGCCTGCCATGATAGACCGGACGAGGCAGAGCCTCGTCCGAACACACGTTCAGCTTAGGCTCCAGCCTAAGCTGTATCTATTTCTGCAGGCTCTTGCCTGCGTTTCTGATTATCAGGGTTTGAATTTAAAATGACCTGGCTGGTTCTTTTTGCTTCCCGCCGGAAAAGCAAAACCTTATCCAGTTAACTAACTTCAACAGAAAGAGTAATTCATTGAAATTCTTTATCCTTGTTGTTTTTATGATAAAACTCTGTTCTGGCAGGATTGATGAATATGAATACAATGCCTGATCATCATAGCTTACCGGTGAGATTCTTTAAAATTTTCAAGGCAAGAAGTTCTTTAATATCAGCATGTCGTGGAACTGCTTCGATGTTGCCATTTTTTGGATTTATCCAAAGAGTGTGCGATTTGCCTTCTCTTTTGAGATAGCATCCTGCAAGACGCAGTTTCTTTTCAAGAAGTTTCCGTTTCATTCTACCAAAACCGAATCAATAATCACTTCCTCGGTGCTTCCGCGACGGAAATCTTCCAATTTATCGTCAAGGATCAGCTTGATGGCCTCTTTAAGATTTTGTTTGGCTTCCTCCACGGTTTCTCCCTGACCGTTTGCGCCTTCAATTTCAGGGCAGATGGCCCAGAAGCCTCCCTCAGTGGCGGATTCGATGAAGGCAGTAAATTCTCGTTTCATATTTCGGATTATTTGGTGGCAAATTTACAAAAATCAGTAATACAACATTTCATCAGAATCACAAAACCCTGTCAGGTCTCAACCTTTTTTTTAAAACCGGAAATTGCTGAAATGTTTTTCCTTGGCAGGCTGGAGCCTGCCATGATAGTCCGGACGAGGCAGAGCCCCGTCCGAACACACGTTCAGCTTAGGCTCCAGCCTAAGCTGCATCTATTTCTGCGGGCTCCTGCTTGCGTTTCGATTATCAAGGTTTGAATTCAAAATGACCTGGTTGGTTCTTTTGGCTTCCCGCCGGAAAAGCAAAACCTTATCCACTCCCCAAACCTTCGTAGAAAAGGTAACCCAATAAAAATCAAAAATCTTATTGAATAGCCCTGACAGTCCCGCACGTGTGGGACTGTCAGGGCTCAACCCACTGAAAATAAGGTAATAAGGTTTTTAGGTTATCGGATCGGACACTTCTACTAAGGTTGGTTTTTAGGAATAAGGTTTTCTGATCCTATGCAGCCATTTTTTTAAAATCAGAAAATGCAGGAATTACTTTTCAACCCCCATAAAATATCCATGAAGTTTGAATTTAAAATGACCTGCTGGTTCTTTTGGCTTCCCGCCGGAAAAGCAAAACCTTATCCATTCTCCAAACCTTAGTAGAAAGGGTAACCCAATGAAAATCAATAACCTTATTGAATAGCCCTGACAGGGTTTCAAATTCTGTCAGGGCTCAATCCATTGAAAATAAGGTAATAAGGTTTGGTGGCTTGTGGGGTCAGTCAGTTATACTAAGGTTGTTTTTTGGGAATAAGGTTTTCTGATCCTATGCAGCCATTTTTGAAAACCGTAAATTGCCGAATGTTTTTCCCTGGCAGGCTGGAGCCTGCCATGATAGCCCGGACGAGGCAGAGCCTCGTCCGAACACACGTTCAGCATAGGCTCCAGCCTGCGTTTCTGATTATCAGCGTAACCATTATCTCTATTTGGTAATTTCAATTGCAGCATCAACATAAGGATGATCCCCTTTTATTTTGGAATAGAATGAATTCCTTTTTACCTTCTCCAACCTTTTTAAACTTAAGACTGTTTCGGCTTGCTCCATGGGTGTTCTACAGTTAGGGTAGTCAGCTGCTATATTGGATAAGTCGGCAGTGTTGCCGAATAACCCTAAATGCCTTTTTATTTCAGATTTCAAATACCAGTCATTTGCCTCTTTATGTCGTTCCCGAATTATTGCTACTATATCTTCTGGAACCTTTTGGTAATTTTCGTTGATCCACTTTAAAATCTGATATTCTTGAAATGGATATGTTGAAAGAGGTGAGGAAAGAAACTTTGTAAGTTCATCTATAGCTTTGGCTTGTGCATTAATTTTTGTGATGTATTTTAAAATGTATTCTGTTTCTTGAGGATGCTTTTCAATTATTGAAAGGCAGTAATCCACTGCAAAAGAATTTCTTGCCTCTGCCAGCCTATTAAGCAAATAATGGAATAAGGTCTTGTCAAAGGATTCGTCAGATCTTTCACAGAAGTATGCTCGGAAGGTCTCAATTAATACCTCAATAGTCTCAGCATCTTTTATCTCTTTGAGTTTCTCAAATTGCTCAGGTGTTAATGAAGGTGAATTATCTAACACAAGACCATCAATTATTGCCTCATTTTGTAAAGTTTGATGCTCTTTGATTCGTGAAGAGATATTTTCAATTATGAATTGAATATTTTCAAATGAATTTCTTGCATCTTCCGCTTTCAAAATTTTGGTTTTCGCTGATTGCAGATTTAGACCTCTCAATCTTAGTAGTTCTATGAGTTGTACAAGTGCTTTCTTAGCTTCAGCTTTTGATTTGCAGAATATTCTAATGTCATCTACATATCGAAGGTGTTCTATTTTAGAGTCGTGGAGCGCTAAGTCGATTTCATTAAGGTATAGCTTGGCAAGTATGTGAGATGCTGTGCAAGCTTGCGGAATACCCTTGTTTTGTATGATGGCCCATTTTCTATGACATGTTTTTATTGCATTAGCAATCTTATCCTCAACCCCTGCAATTTTTAGGTCAGAATAAAGGGTAAAATGATCAATATTCTCGTAATATCCAGTAATGTCAGCAATTATAACAAAAGGATAACCTTCGCCTATTTTTTCGATACTCCTTTTTCTGAATGCATCCCAACATTCAAATCGATTTTTCACCCATTTGGTGCCATCTATATTTCCAGTTAAAACGTAGGCAAAGTCCTTTACTTCTTGCGACCATTTTAGAGTTTGGAAAATATTATTGTAAGCTTCTCCAATAAGGTGCAGGTAATAAAAATGATCAGTAATTTCTAAATGGCTGCCAGGTCGCACAAGACCACCTTTTTTTGGGACGTTGCAGTAGAAGGCAGCAGAAGGAATAAAAGTATTGTCATTTATTTCTTTTGTTATCTTTTCCTTCCAATTGTGGATAAGCATATTAATAAAACTGAGCTCTTGGGTCTGTTTGATGAACAGTCCATTTTCAAAGTCGAATAGAAGTCGTTTCCAAGTCCAGTCGAAGTTCATATCATTGCCTTGTTACCAATTAATTTTTAAGTTGTAAAAAATAGACAATCAAAAATCTCTTGCATACCTTTTCTCGTTCATTCTCAATTACTTTTATCATGCTATACATTCAAAATTCAGATTCTAAATATTTTACAAATCATCAAATTCGACTTAATGTCAAGCTTTAATCCCTCAAACAACGGACACTAAACCCCAAATCCTTAGTGCTGCCGCTACCAATGTTTACGTTCGCGTAGTAAACTGCCAAGAATAGGCTCCAGGCGTTTGTAGCCGAGTTCTCGGTAGAAGACCACCAATGACCGTAGAAGCCCATGTTGTAGAAAAAACCATTGGTATTGCGGTTTCCGCCGGGCAAAGCCGTAAAGTTAGTAGCGTTGTTATCATTCAGGTTATTGCCCACAATACAGGTACCTGCGTATGTATTCCAATTGGTTTTCGCGGCCAGGGCTTTAGCTATGTAACTTGTGTTGCTGTTGCACAGGTAGGCCGGATGGCTGCCTACATAGGTGGTTAAGGCAAACCATTCGGAAATGGTGGGTACATGCCACCCGGTTGGGCACAGGCCGGCGCTGTTGTTCACTGCATTCCAGTTGTACAAAGCACCGTAGATGTTTTTCCAAATGATATCATTATCGTACCAGGCATAAGCGCCGGTGGTGTTGTTTACCCAGGCAGTGTTGTTGCTTCCCGGATATTCGATAGAACTATTATTGCGGTATTTGGTGGTTTTCAGGTTTTCTTGCATCCAGCATTGGTTGCCAATTTTTACGGTATTGTAAACATTGCCATCAATGTCAGTAACAGTTGGCATACCTTGACAGGGCGAGCCATCTGGCAGTAAGCTAATAATCACAAAATCGCCATTACTACAGCCATTTTGAGCGGTTATGGCCCACTGCAGCAGGTAGGTTTCGCCGCCAATGCCACTGAACTGGCTGGTGGGGTTGGTGGGCTGGCTGATGGTTCCACCTACACCACTTGCTATTGTCCATAACCCTGTGCCTCCGGCTGTGGGAGCATTCCCCTGTAAAGTGGTTGTAGTTCCCGGGATATCAATCTGGTCATCGCCAGCATTTACCAGCGGCAAGGGGAGAAAAATGAGTGTCATTGCATCAGTAGCTGAAACTGCGCAGGGGGCTAGTGGTTGGGCAGTAAGTGTAATGACAACTGAACCGGCATTTTGATCTGCTACACTTGGCGTGTAAACA
This sequence comes from Bacteroidales bacterium, assembly GCA_014860585.1. Lineage (NCBI taxonomy): Bacteria > Pseudomonadati > Bacteroidota > Bacteroidia > Bacteroidales > Bacteroidales bacterium. The sequence goes on from JACZJL010000184.1 coordinate 28,517, forward strand.
GGGCTGAGTAGGCCTGGATTACTAAAACTGCCAGTACCGGAGGTTGACCAGTTCACTGCTGAATATCTTAATGCTGATCCACTCAATTCGTGCACCTGATTTGCACAAATAGTAGCATCGGCTCCTGCATTGGCAGTGGAAAGGCGTTGAATGGATAAAACTTTTGTATCAGAAGCTGAAACAGCGCAGGGCGAAATGGGCTGGGCTGTGAGTGTAAGGATCAATGATCCTGCAAGTTTATCATCTGTACTTGGAGTATAAATCGGATTTAGGATTCCGTTGTTACTGAACGAGCCAGTTCCCGAGGTAGTCCAGAGCAATGATGAATATCTCTGTGCTGAACCATTTAAGGTATTGGTTTGATTTTCGCAGATGGTGGCATCTAACCCGGCATTGGCAGTGGAAAGCCGCTGAATAGAGAGCATCATCTGATCTATGGTGGCCAGAGCGCACGGAGAAAGTGGCTGGGCAATTAAAGTCAGGGTAACTGATCCGGCAAGTTTGTCACTAGTACTCGGAGTGTACACAGGGCTGAGTATTGCGGCATTACTGAAAGAACCCGTTCCACTGGTACTCCAAATCACCGTCGAATATCTTGAAGCAGCGCCGTTGAGTGTGTGGGTTGTGTTTTCACAAATAGTAGCATCAATGCCCGCATCAGCAGTTGAGAACTGTTGAATGGTCAGAATCAAATCATCTGAGGAGGCGGTTGCACATGGAGAAATGGGCTGCACAGTAATAGTCAATATCACTGAACCGGCAATGATATCTGCTGCTCCAGGGGTATATGTAGGATTGAGGATGGCGTTGTTGCTGAAATTTCCCGTACCGGAAGTCGTCCAGAGCACTGATGAAAAATTGCCTGCCTGACCGTTTAACGAATGGAAGTTGTTCTGGCAGATGGTATAATCAACACCGGCACTCACGGTGGCTGGCGACTGATCAAAAGTTATATTCATTTCATCAAAACTTTCATAGCAAGGTGTTGATATCGTCCAGCGCAGAGTGTAGTTTTCACAAAGCAGCGCAGTGAATAATGTGGCAGGATTTGTTGCATCTTCAAAAACTCCTCCATCGCCACTAATAGCCGTCCACAGCCCGCTTCCCACAACAGGTGCGTTGGCTGCGAGGAGAATTGTAGTTTGCTGGGTGTTTACAAGCACGTCCTCACCGGCAACGGCTTCAGTGGGTATGGCATCAAACACCACAACCATTTCGTCATTGCTTTCGTAACATGCAGTGGAAATGGTCCAGGTGAGGCTGTAGGTCTGGCAGGGTAAACCGGTGAAGGTTGTGTTGGGATCGGTGGCGCTGCCAAAAGCGCCGCCTTCGCCGCCGGTTACCGTCCACAGCCCGCTTCCCACCTCAGGTGTATTGGCTGCGAGGGTAATGGTGGTCAGTTCGGTGTTCACTACTACATCGTCGCCGGCCATGGCTGTGTTAGGGATTGGATCGAAGGTAATGTTTATTTCGTCGTAGGTCTGGCTGCAGGCGGTTGCAATAGTCCACCGCAACGTGTAGGTCTGACAGGGTAGCCCGGTGAAGGTGGTTGCGGGGTTGGCAGGATCAGTAAAGCTGCCGCCCGAGCCATTAACTACCGTCCACAGCCCGTTTCCGACTATGGGCGTATTTCCCGAGAGGGTTACCATGGTGGTTTCGTCGTTGAAGAGCAGGTCATCGCCGGCTGCGGCCACCGTGGGAATGGCGTTAAAAGTTATGTAAACATAGGAGTGCTTGGTGGAGCAGGAGGTGGAAATACTCCAGCGCAGCCTGTAAACCGTGCAAGGCTTTCCGTGGAATTTTGTTTTTGGGTCGTTGGGGTCTTCAAAGTAGCCGCCCGAGCCGCTCACTTTCGTCCACAGCCCGGTTCCAACAGCTGGTATGTTGCCTGCGAGCTGCGCCACGGTGTCGGCGGTGTTGATGACCTGCTCCGGCCCGGCGGTTGGGTTGCTGGGTTGGGGAGTGCAGGCGCCGCAGGTTTCGAACCAGTTCACCCCACTCCAGTAGTTGAGGCAGTTGGTGGTAGTATTGTAAATGGTCATCCCTGCAGGTGGATCCTGCAAGGCATTGCGTTCTTCGGTGGTCATGTTTTTCAGTCCGGCACTGAAGTCGGCGTACTTGGCAAATGGCACGCTGAGCAACTGTGTGACGCCCATCAACTGATAACCGGCGCTACCGTCGAAGTTGATGGCGGTTTCGAGGTAAAACAGGCCGGTGCTCCAATTAATCTCGCCAAAATTTCTGCTGAGCACCGTTCCCTGCCCGATGACGAGATTCACCAGGCCAAAACCGTTGGTGGTAGCGGGATGCACTTCGCTGTAAACTACGGTTCCGTCGGGTGCATCTGCAAGGATTGACACCTTCAGCCAGATGTCGGTGTAAGGCAGCGCGTCGCCATCGCCATTGCGCACAACAGTTTGGTAATTGATGCCTGCCGGGGTTTGGGCCATCATCAGGATGCTCGTCAGGATTGCGCTGAGAAGGAGAGTAAATTTATTCATACAAAGAAAGTTAGGAGGGTTAATTTTCAATAGTGCAAATATTCTGAAAATTTGCTGATGGAAATGAAATATTTTGTTAAAAATGCAATTTGAACTGGATCAAAATAATGGTGAGCCCCAACGCCAGCCCTGACAGGGTTTTCCAGTGGATGCCTACGGCAGAAACCCTGTCAGGGCTAAATTTAATTCCGGAAGTCACCCCGTGAGTCGCTTGCATGTTACAACCATAGCTGAAAACACATTGATTGCCGGATAGAACTCACGGGGTGACTCAATCAAACCGCTGACAATAAGGTTTGATGACTTTTGGTGGCGGTCAATTCTACTAAGGTTGTTTTTTAGGGATAAGGTTTTCTGATCCTATGCAGCCATTTTTTGAAAACTGGAAATTACTGGAATTGTTTTTCATTGGCAGGCTGGAGCCTGCCATGATAGACCGGACGAGGCAGAGCCTCGTCCGAACACACGTTCAGCTTAGGCTCCAGCCTAAGCTGCATCTATTTCTGCAGGCTCTTGCCTGCGTTTCTGATTATCAGGGTTTGAATTCAAAATGACCTGGCCGATTCTTTTTTCTTCCCGCCGAAAAAGCAAAACCTTATCCATTCTCCAAACCTTAGTAGAAAAGGTAACCACAAGAAAAACAAAACCATATTACCTTATTGAAGATAAATAAATGGAGAATTTGGATTGGCTTTCCATTTCGGAAGTCACCCCGTGAGTCGCTTGCATGTTTTACCAATTGTAATTATAAAATGGTCCAAAACCATTTTATAATTTTACAATGGTAAATGCCGATGCTACTTGAAAATAGTACAATGAGACGAAGTCGAAATTGGACTATATTGAAAGTGCAATCGGTATTACAAACAAAGTTGAAAACCCAGTGATTGTCTGACAGAACTCACGGGATGACTCGTCCACTCTAAGCGGTTTGTAGGTTTTAGCGATAGCATCGCTTTTTTGACCTTAACGGATTATCGTCACCGTACCTCGTTTTTCCATATTTTGCCCTTCAGGCGTGCGGAATTTAATCAGGTAAACGTAAGCGCCGGAAGGCTGGAGTTCGCCATCCTGCTTACCCGTCCAGCCTTCGTTAGGGTCGGTAGTGATAAAGATCGTTTGTCCCCATTTGTTGAAGATTAGCAGTTCGTAACTGCCATCGGCAATGAAGGATACAATGGGCTTAAATTCATTATCGGGCGGCACTCCATCTGGGATGAAGGCATTGGGAACGATCACTTTTGTTTCCATTTCAAGGGTGATCCGGTTGGATTTGCTGGTAGCATTGTTGCCGCTGTTTTCGACGGCTTCGACATAATATTCAAACACTCCGCCCAAACCTGATAATGTGGACACATCGTCGCTATAATTATTTACAGTCCCGGGAACATCAGCGACCAATGTAAAGTTTCCCGAAGTGCTTCGGTAGATATTATATCGCTCCACTCCATTGTCCCAGCCTTCGTAATGGTTCCATTGAAGGTCGTTGGTGTAATCCGGGCGCGGTTGACCTGTGAGGTGAACGGTTTGATGAATCGCACTGGTGGTGAAGGTCACCCCGCAACTGTCCCACATCACAATCCGGTATTCATAACTGGATGAACTAAAATCAGCGGTCAGATCGTCATAGGATTTTTGGGGGTTGTAATTCAAATTGTCCTCAAACGATTGTTGGATGGCAAACTGTGGTTGACCTTCATCCTGGCGTTCCAACTCAAACCTTAGAATGGGCGCTGTCGGATCGGCTTCCCAGTTTATGCGGATGAAATTGTTGTCTTCAACCGAAGCAGTTAAAATATTGACAAATTGCGGTTTGGGATAAGTTCTTGAATGGATGGTTTGCACACAGGAAGATGAAGTTCGGGTACCATCCTGGTTGACTGCCCTGATTTTGTAGGAATACAGTTCATCAGGGAGCGGATTGGTATGCACGTAAGAGGTCACGTTGGGCTGAGTAGTAGTCAGCAACTGGAAACTGATGCCATCAACCGAAGCCAGCACCTCATATCCGGCCAATTCTTCTTTCATGTTGATGTAATCTGTCCAGTTAAGGGAAATGGTGTTGGCGCAGATATTTTGCTGCGGTTGATTAAGTAAAATTGTTATCAGTGTATCCGACCATGGCGAGTTGTTGGGGTCATTACCAGGGTTAAACGCATAAATCCTATACCATTCGGATTGGTTACAAGCGTTGGCATCAAGATGATTATAACTAGTTTGGTTGATACCTGTCACGGTGTCAATTCTTTGCCAGATAATCCCCTGCTTTTGGACAATAACATAGCCGAGGGTATTATCAGTATTCGCAAACCAGGAAATGATCGGGTGTCCGTCGGCAGTGATGCTGATAGAGTCCATCTGGGGAGTTTGTAAGTTGCTTTGAGAAAGCAAGGTTACGGAAGGGAAAGCAAAGAAAAGGATAATAAGCAGCCTGATTCCTGTAAAAGACCCTGTCAAATTTTTGCTTATTGAGTGTTGTTGAATCATTGTTTTTCATCTTTCCCTACGATTACCGTTAACATGGTACAGGGATCAAGGTATTTAACGGCCAAATCCTGAATTTCTTCTGTGGTGATGGTTTTTATTGTGGCGATGTACTTTTTGTAATAGTTCAGATCAAGCTGATAATCAAGCAC
>JACZJL010000185.1 GCA_014860585.1 Bacteroidales bacterium
CCGCCTTTTATTGGTTCCAAAATAATGAAACAATACCAACGCGACCAAATTGTAAAACTGTTTGATAATGCCGACGGTAGTGGAGTTTTGGATTATGTAACAGGTTGGTACATTAAAGCCGCTAAATACATTAACGGTACAAAAATTAAAGTTGGCTTTGTTTCAACAAATTCGATTGTTCAAGGCGAGCAAACGAGTATTCTTTGGGGGCAATTGCTCAATAAATACGGGATCAAAATTCACTTTGCCCACCGCACTTTTAAATGGACGAACGAAGCCAGAGGCAAAGCAGCCGTTTATTGTGTGATAGTTGGCTTCACTAACTACGACACCGCAAACAAGATCATTTTTGAATATGAAGATATTAAAGGCGAAGCCCACGAAATCAAGGCAAAAAACATCAATCCGTATTTGGTTGATGCAAAGGATATCTTTATTGGTAAGAGAAGAAGTCCAATATGCAATGTTCCATTGATTTCTTTCGGAAGTATGCCAAACGATGGGGGCAATTTTTTGTTTACTGATGAAGAAAAAAATGAGTTTTTAACAAAAGAACCAAAAGCTGAAAAGTTTTTCAAACCGTTGATAAGTGCCCACGAGTTTTTAAACGGTCATAAACGCTGGTGCTTATGGTTAAAAGACGCAAATCCATCAGACTTAAAAGAGGCAAAACTTGTTAAGGAAAGAATTGAAAATGTAAGAAAGCTGAGAGCAGAAAGTATCAGACAAGCAACACAAAAGCTTGCTGCTTTCCCGACTCTTTTTGGCGAAGACAGACAGCCTAAAAGTGAATATGTATTGATTCCTTTACACTCTTCCGAGTTTAGGAAATACATACCAATAGGATTTTTTGATGAAAATTCTATTGCGAACAATAGTTGCTCTTTTATTCCAAATGCAAAACTTTATCATTTCGGTATTTTAATGTCAGCAATGCATATGACTTGGGTAAATTTTATTTGTGGTCGCCTGGAAAGTAGGTATAGGTATTCAAACGAATTGGTTTACAACAACTATCCCTGGCCAGAAAGTCCAAACGAAAAGCAGATAAGAGCCATAGAAGCGGCAGCCCAAAAGGTGTTAGAGGCACGGTTGCAATTTCCGAACAGATCGCTTGCCGTCCTTTACGACCCATTGACCATGCCGCCGGCATTGGTAAAAGCACACAACGAATTGGACAAAGCTGTTGATTTGGCCTACCGCCCGCAACCGTTTACAAGCGAAGCCAACAGAATGGTTTATCTGTTTGAACTTTACGAAAAATACACAGCAGACCTGTTTACAAAAGCGAAACCGAAAAAGACTAAAAAGCAGCAAACCAATGATGAATAAAGAAAAGCAGGCGGTAAAGTTAATTGTCAAATTGTTTCAATTGTTACCTCCGAAATGAAGTATCAGCATCACCTAAAAAAGCATTAGCATCTTTTTAAAAAAGCATACATACTTTTAAAATTTCTATTAGCAAGAAAAAAAATTTCTATTAGCATGTTTTTTTTTGAGCCGCAGCGTGAGATTTTTGCTGTCCAATCATCGCCAAAAATCGGAACAAATTTTTATTGCTCTCTCAGCACCCTCCTTTGGTTTTCACAATCCCGGTCTGGATGATTTTGGGTTGGGTGCGGGCAGGAGCAGCTTCGGCGCCGCCGCCGGAACGGAAAAAGCGCCGGTAGTCGAAGCGGGCTTTTTCGCTTTGATTAAAGGCCGAGGCAGGTTGAAACTTCTCCACAACATTGTTTTTGATGTAGGTATAATCATTGGCGATTACCTGAACGTCGTCAAAACCCTTTGAAATCAGGAGCAGGGAAGCAGCGGCGGCCTCAGATTCATCACCGGAAAAGAGGATCACCGGTTTCCCTGATTTCTTCATCTGGCGCAGAGAACTCTTTTCAAGCAGCGTGCCGAATGGAATATTGATGGCGCCCGGTAACGTTCCCCGGTTAAAATCCTGAGATTCCCGGAGGTCAACCAAAGTGAACTCAGTTAGTTTTCCTGCACGGATCATCTCATCCAACTGCAGGGGAAGTATTTTCTGGTCATCGCCGGTAATCGCAGTCAGAACGGCTGTATTTTCAGCTTTGTAGTCCGGCGCTGCAATCCATTGCACCAGCATGGTAATGAGGGCAACGGCTGCAAAGAGAATGGCGGCGTTTTTCAACATATTTGCCTGTATTGTATTCATAATCAATTATTTTTAAGTTTAACATCCACCTTTTGCAGGTTTTTCAATATCAACAATTTTGATTACCGGTGTAACTGCAGATTTTGTTTCAGGCGCTGCTTTGCCCGACAGGAAGTAGTTTTTGACTTTGTCCCTGAACCTTGCCTGTTGCAAAATGTTGAGATCATACGTGTCAGCCAAATGTTCCTCGTTAAAAATCGTCTGCACAAACCCGTTCAATCCGCCGGAAAGAACGTTCAGGTCTTTAATGCCGGCTCGTGTTGCAATGAGCCAGGCTTCGGTTGCCAGGGTGTTTGAGTTGGAGTAAAGTATTACTTTTTGCTCTGATGACCGGAGGATGGGTTCGTACCTGTGATCGAGAATCTGCTCAAGTGGAATGTTAATGGCGCCCGGCAGCGAGAACTGATTAAAATCTTCAGCTTTTCTCACATCCACCAGCAAAACAGGCCTGTCTTTTCCGTTGACCAGGCTGTAGGCTACCTCGTCAATGTTCACCAGGTGCTCACCGTTATTCATCATCTTCAGCAGCTTTTCAGGAGAAGTTTCGTGCCAGCTCGAACGTGGTTGCGATGGCAGCAAAATCAGCAGCAGTCCGGCAGACAGGATTATTGACGAAGGAATCCAGTAAGATGGCCTTGCTTTCTTTTCGGGATCGGATGTTTTATTCACCCTATCTTCGATATACTGGGTAGCCACAAATGCAAACAAAGCCACAGCAATCAGCATCATGGCAAACCAGTCGCGTCCCATGCCAAGCGAGTCATAGACAAAAATATTTCCGAGGAACGAGCCGGTGTAAATGGGTTCGAAAACGTCGTAGAATTCACCGAAAATGAAGATTCCGATAAACATTCCAGCAATGAACACCATAGCGTCAATTTTACCGATCACAGCGCCGGTAAGGCTTGTCCCCGGACAAAAGCCGCCGAGGATAAAACCAAATCCCATGATTACGCCACCCACAATTGACGACCAGAGGAATGTGGGATTGATGTAAAGCAGGTTATAATCAATCCAGCCCATGT
>JACZJL010000186.1 GCA_014860585.1 Bacteroidales bacterium
GTGGCTGAAGGGGATGCGGAGTACATTACCCGCCCACGCTCACGTAAATCCCTGAAAAACGAATTCTTCGAATCAACACAATGAAAATCTTTCTTGACGCCAACGTGCTTGTGGCAGTTCTGAACAAGGAGTATCCGCTATTCAGCGATGCTGCAAGGGTGCTTAGCCTTTCGGATAAATCAGGTTTCCAACTTTTTACCTCGCCAATTTGCCTGGCCATTGCCTTTTATTTCGCTAAAAAGAAAAGTGGAGCTGCAGATGCAAAGCAAAAAATTAAAATGCTGACTGACCATATTCTGATCGCTCCAACCGATGCAGCCGCAGTTCAACAAGCGATAAACAACCAGCAGGTACTCGATTTTGAAGATGGCCTGGAGTACTATTCCTCTGTTGGAGCTGGTTGCCAGGTTATTGTTGCCGAAGATAAGGATGATTTTTATTTTGGGGAAGTGCCGGTAATGAACTGCGCTGAATTTCTCTTCAGCGACTTGTTCAAAACTTATACCCCATCGTGAAATAAAGCCCTTTATAATAAAACTCTTTGTCTGGTGAACGGGAAATATTGGTGAGTCCCTGGCGATAGGTGAATGCCATCTGAAGTTTCATGATATCCATACCAATACCCATACTCACGCCCCATTCCTGGTCATCATACAGATCATCGTAATTCAAACCGTCCAGGTTGTTTTTTCCTGCAAAGGTGTAGCTGTAGTAAGGGCCAATAAAAGGAAAAGCCCGTACCATTTCATTCGACTCATTGGCTGGATTATATTGCAAATTCAAGGGTGTCGTAATTTCATGACGGCGAAAAATTCCTTCAGGCGACTGGCTTCCGTTGTTATCGTAAAGAATTTCAGGTTGTATGGTGAATCGTTTTCCCAAATGAACCTGCCCGAAAGCTCCTGTGCTGAATGCAAAAACGCTCTTTGCGCGATAAAACTCATCCGGATAATATTGATGAGAACCACCAATATTAAAAACAATTCCCCAATCAAACCGCACAGCGCCGGGTTGCTGAAGGGCAGCAAACTGTCCTGATGGTTTTAGTTCTGGAACTTGCGACAGTTCAGTGATCAACTCCTGCAAAAATTTGGTGATCTCAGCCATTCCTTCATAATCGAGCAAATCCCAGGTGTCTTCGGGCTTATGATAAGGCGACCTGGTTCCGGTAAAAACATGGATCGACGGAATACCGGCATCGCCAAAAGGTCCGGTGTCGGTGTATTGTGAAATGTCAGCGGCTGTTGAGCCAGTTATTATCCCCTGATTTGATGCTATGCCTTCGAATAATTTCACTCCACCGGCCAAACTACCTGATCCTCTCATATCCAGCTTTTTATGCGACGAATACATCCCCACCATGTCGAGGCTGAACATCAGCCTGATGTCGCTGGTGCTGAAGGTGGTATTTTCGTTGATGAAACGTTTTGCGCCAATCAGGCCGCTCTCTTCGGCATCAAAAGCAATGAAAATGATACTGCGACCGATGGCTTCCCTGTTTTCGGAAAAATAGCGCGCCAGCTCAATCACAGCGGCGGTTCCTGAAGCGTTATCATCAGCGCCATTGTAAATTACTTTTTCATCCCCGCGGAAAAAATATCCCAAATGATCGTAATGGGCGCCGATCACAATGAACTCATCTTTCAGGATTGGATCTGCTCCGGGAAGATAACCCACCACATTTGTCCCTAAAATATTTACCAATTGAATCCGCAGCTCAAAATCCTGAAAATAGTCATCGTCATAAGGTTGAAGGCCAAAGGATTGAAACTGCTCTGCAATATAGTTCTTTGCCATGATCTTGCCGTGTGATCCAAGGCTACGCCCTTCAAGCGAATCCGAAGCCAGGAATGACAAATGGCTTTTGAGCCGAAACACCAAAAGAAAAGGATCATCATTTTGTGTTTTACCATTTACAGGGAATAAAAACACAAGTGCCATCAGAACAAGAAGCAACTTTTTCATTTAGAAGAGTTTAAATTGTATTTACCGGCAATATTTCTCCAATACCCGCGCGGCTTTTTCAGATCTTAGACTTGCAGCTTTGCTCCAGCTTTGACATGCTTTTACCTTATCCCCTGTCCAATAATAAGCCAGACCGAGGTTAAAATGCGCCTCTGTATAGTTGGGATCAATCTGAATGGCTTTAGAGAAATCGGCGATGGCTTTCGGATAGTCTTTTAACTGCCCGTATGCTGTACCACGATTAAAATAACCGGCAATATTTTTAGGAGAGAGTTTTAGCAGTTCATTATTGGCTTCAATGCAACTTTGCATGTTGTTCAGGTGATAATGAGCCAGGCCTAAGTGGAGATAGGCTGTTGAATCCATTTTATCAATTTCAGTTGCTTTCTCAAAATCCAGCACTGCATTCTGGTAATCTTTGATTTCGAGGCGCCCCTTGCCACGGTTGATGTAAGCTGAAGTCATTTGCGGCGCCAGATTGATCACCGTATCAAATTCGAGAATACCTTCTTTAAAATTTTTAATCCTGTAAAGGACAAGGCCACGCTTGTAATGAAATTCAGCAGTGCCATGGTAGCGGTTATAGTCTGCCAAGTCAACTTCTGAAAACGATTCTTCAGACTGAAACTGTGGACCTGTGGAGTCTGGGGAATAAAGATCACCTGAATGACCTTCCTTACTCATTTCGAGTTCCGTATCCTGAACACCAATTGGAAGCTGTCCCTCCTGATTTTGACTCCCTTTATCGCGGTTTCCGGTACATGACGCCAACAATACTACGATCATCAGCAGATAAATAAGTTTTCTCATGGACTTCAAATTAATTTTTCGCAAAAGTAGCAAATTCGCTCCGAAAAGGTTTGCGTCAATTGTATGTTAGCATTAACCCTGCTCATCTTTAGTTTAGTTTTCGTATTTTCGCAGCCTGAAATTTGCAAAAACTTTTCCCAACATGGATTACAATTTTAGTGAAATAGAGAAAAAATGGCAACTCTACTGGGCTGAAAATAAGACCTTCAGAGCAGAAAACCAATCAGACCAACCAAAATACTATGTCCTCGATATGTTCCCCTACCCTTCCGGCGCAGGATTGCATGTCGGACATCCACTCGGTTATATAGCTTCTGATATTTATTCGCGCTACAAGAGGTTAAAAGGGTTCAATGTGCTGCACCCGATGGGCTATGATGCATTCGGTCTTCCTGCTGAGCAATACGCCATTCAAACCGGCACGCACCCTGAGGTTACTACCAATAAAAATATTGACCGGTATCGCGAGCAGATGGACAAAATCGGGTTTTCGTTTGACTGGGACCGAGAGGTGAGAACGTGTGATCCCGGTTATTACAAATGGACACAATGGACATTCATTCAGTTGTTCAATCACTGGTATGATAAAAAAACCGATAAGGCACAACCAATTGCCCAATTGATAGATCATTTCAAAATCAACGGCAGCAAAGGAGTTGAAGCTTCAAGTGATGAACATAGACATTTTAGTGCCGGCGAATGGAACACAATGAACGAAAAACAGCAGCAGGAACTGTTGATGAATTACCGTCTTGCATACCTGGCTGATACAATGGTTAACTGGTGCCATGACCTGGGAACTGTGCTGGCAAACGATGAGGTCGCAGAAGGGTTTTCGGTTCGCGGAGGGCATAAAGTGGAGCGCAAACTCATGCGCCAATGGTCGCTGCGCATCACCGCCTATGCTGAAAGGCTGCTCCAGGGTTTGGAAAAGTTGGAATGGTCAGAATCGATAAAAGACATTCAGCGCAACTGGATCGGCCGCAGCGAAGGTGCAACGGTGAGGTTCAGGGTGGAAGACCGGAAGGAAGAAATCGAAGTTTTTACAACTCGACCAGATACCCTATATGGAGCTACTTTCATGGTGCTTGCTCCCGAACATGAGCTGGCTGTTGAAATCACAACCCCTCAAAACCGGGGCCCGGTTAGGGAATACATCGAAAAGACAAAGCATCGTTCCGAGCGTGAAAGGATGACTGAAGTGAAGAGGGTTTCCGGAGTATTCACCGGCTCGTTTGCCATTAACCCGGTTAGTGGTGAGCGGCTGAAGATATATATTGCAGACTATGTGCTGGCCGGTTATGGAACCGGCGCTATCATGGCCGTTCCAGCTCACGACAGCCGTGACTTTGCTTTTGCCAAACACTTTCTCCTGCCCATTATCCAGGTCGTAAAACGTCCGGGCGAAACATTAACCCACCCTTACGAATGGGAAGAATCCTATGATGCCAGGGAGGGTGTAATGATCAATTCCGGAGTAATTTCCGGGATGGAAGTGAAAGATGCAATACATCACATCATCGATTATCTCGAAGAAAGAGGCATTGGCAAAAGACGGATCAACTTCCGCCTGCGCGATGCCATTTTCAGCCGGCAGCGTTACTGGGGTGAACCTTTCCCGGTTTATTACAAAGATGATATGCCCTATATGCTCGACGTAAGTGAACTGCCTTTGCGCCTGCCTCAGGTGGATAAATATTTGCCAACTGAAACAGGCGATCCGCCGCTGGCCAGAGCCAGGAACTGGAAAACAAAGGAAGGCCTCCCCCTTGAAACCAATACAATGCCCGGCTTTGCAGGGTCCAGTGGTTATTACCTGCGGTACATGGATCCAAAAAACGAAAAGGAATATTTTTCCAAATCAGCAAATGATTACTGGCAGGATGTTGACTTGTATATGGGAGGCGCTGAACATGCTACCGGTCACCTGATTTATTCGAGATTCTGGAATAAATTCCTTTTTGATCTTGGCCTAACATGCAAAGATGAACCTTTCCGCAAAATGATCAACCAGGGGATGATACAGGGAAGATCGAATTTCGTTTACCGTGTAAACCTCGAAAAAATGGCTGAGCATCTGCTTTGGGAAGAACTCAGGGACAGGAAAACCGGGATTACGTTTACCCGCGATTTTCGCGATGGCCATCGGAAATTTGACTTTTACAGCGAGGAAGCCAGGCTGATTATCGAAATTAAAAGGCAAAAATCACTCGAAAAAATTGCTGATCCTTATGAAGAATATGCACGCAGTAAAGGACTTAAACTGCTGCTTATCCCCATCCGTGATTTGCTTGATAAAACGGAGGTAATGTACCGAATCAGAAGGGTTCTCGATGGAGAAACTGTGCCTGCTTTTATTGAAAAAGAGGGGTTGGAAGCAGTTCCTGTTTTCGTTTCCAAAAATTATCCCGGACGGGAATTATTTTCTGATCCAATCCATGTAGATGTCAATATTGTACACAATGATGTGCTCGACATTGAAGCATTTCGCAAGTGGCAACCCCACCTTACCGAATCGCTTTTCCTGCTCGAAGACGGAAAGTACATTTGCGGATGGGAAGCTGAAAAGATGTCGAAATCAAAGTACAATGTACAAAATCCTGACCACCTGATCGAAAAGTACGGCGCTGACACACTTCGACTTTATGAGATGTTCCTGGGACCGTTGGAACAGTCGAAACCTTGGGATACAAATGGTATAGAAGGGGTTTTCCGTTTTATCCGTAAATTGTGGAGACTTTTCCATGACGAAAATAACCAGTTCAGGGTTACTAATGAAGCCCCGGTTGCAACAGAGCTGAAGATCATTCATGGAACAATTAAAAAAGTTGCTGATGATATTGAGCGGTTTTCATTCAATACAGGTGTAAGTAACTTTATGATTTGCGTGAATGAGTTGCATGAATTGAAATGCTTCAAGCGACAGGTACTCGAACTTCTGGTCAGAATCATTTCACCCTTTGCACCACACATTGCCGAAGAACTCTGGCAGTTGCTCGGCCATCATACAAGTGTGACCTATAGTACTTATCCGGAATATAACCCGGAATACCTGATAGAAAACACCTTCGAGTACCCGGTATCTTTTAACGGTAAAATGAGATTTAAGATAGAGTTACCGCTTGATTTACCGGTTAATGAAATCGAAAAAGCAGTGCTTCAGTCAGAGCAATCGCAAAAATGGATCGAAGGGAAGCGTGTACAGAAGGTTGTTGTTGTACAGGGAAAGATAATTAACATTGTAGTCACAGGTTAGAAGATTGCTGTTTCGGGCTGTCCAAATGATGACATGCTATTTGGTTCCTGTCAGAAATCTTAACAGGTTCGGAATACTTGCAGGCCATTCCTCTGCTATTTATCCTTCTTAACGTTACTTGGCAACTCGAGTCCATACCCCGAACGTTTATCTTCCCGTTTTAGCAGAATGGCAAAGAGCAATCCCAAAATTCCCAAACCGGCCAACATGATGAGCGCCCAGGTGTAATCGTAAACATAATTCCCTGTGGCAATCACTTCAGGGGTGATACCGGGATTGCTTCTGTCAAGCACAATGCCAATAAGCAACGGAAACGCCCACAACCCTAAGTTCTGGATCGAATACATGGCGCCGAAAGCTGTCCCGATCCTTTTTTCTGAAACAATCTTAGCAACCGATGGCCACATGGCAGCAGGCACCAGTGAAAAAGCCACCCCGAGGAAAACCATCGGGATGACAGGATTGATAGTAGTTAGTGCAAAAGTGAGGTGAATGGCCACCAGCATCAACGATCCCACCATCATGAGCGAGGCACTTCGACCGTATTTGTCCACAATAAAACCAAAAAATGGGGTGAAAAACATCGTCCCCAGGCTCAGATAAGAAGCGATCCGTCCACTGGCCTGTTGGCTCAGACTGAATTTATTAAGAAAAAAATCGGCAGAAAAAGACTGAAATGGGAAAACAGCTGAGTAAAAAGTTACGCAGAGCAGTGTGACATAGATGAACGACGGATTGGTTATCAGTTTTTTGAAATCAGCCAGGTTAAACTTCGACTTCTGAGTAGCCGAGGAAGTTTCAGCCAGTTGATGATCCAGTTTTTTATCGAAAAAAGTATAAAACAGGAAACCGAGGAATGCCAGACAAAGCAGGAATGCAGCAAACCAGATGGCGATAGTCCAGTGGGAGGCTGTTTCTTTCAGGTAAGGTGAAAAGTTAAAAGCAGCAAAAGATCCAAGCCGTGCAATCCCGATCTTTGTTCCCAAAGCCAGTGCCAGTTCTTTCCCTTTGAACCATTTTACGATGATTTTACTGATTACCACTATGCTGGTTTCGGCGCCCAGGCCGAAGAAAAACCGGCCAAGCAGCATCATTTTTAATTCAGGAGAATAGCCTGTCCAGAATGAACCGAACAAATGATAGAATGGCCCTCCGGAGGTATAGGTTTGACTTGCGCCGTAAGCCGTGATCATTCCACCAACGGCCATCATCCCGATAAACAACAACCCAGTCCGCCTGATCCCAAGCCGGTCGAGGATGACGCCGCCAAGCACGGCCATCAATAAAAAGGTGTTGGGGATAGAATAAAACGAGACGAACAAACCGAAATCGGAAGAGGTAAATCCAAATTCTGTTTCAAGTGTCCGCTTCAGGGGTGATATGGCATCGTAAAAGTAGTAATTGGCTGCTTGTACCGATGCCACCAGCAGCAGGATGCTCCATCGGTTGAACAGGGATTCTTTCATGGAAAGCTTCATGGCAATTTTACAGATTAACGGTTAAAAAAAAGTTTGGTCGGTAAACCAAATACGATCTTATCCATCAAAAACCCCAACCGAATCTGTTGTTGCCAGTAAGGTTGGGGTGAAATATTTACGTTAAAAAACTGACTTACTTTTTGTTAGGTTGGTCAAGGCCGTAATTTCTTTTAATATTTACTTTTTTCAGCACTACCGCCATGATGATGGCCAGTACTCCAAAACCTGCAAAAAGCAGTTCCGGTACCATGTAATTATATTTGGCTGCTGTATCTCCTGAGTCAATAAGTTCCTTAACTCCCGGATTTGATGCGGTAATTGACCAGCCAATCAGGATGGGAACTGCAAGCAGCCCGATATTTTGAATCCAGAATGTCAGGCCATAGGCAGAGCCAAGGAAACGCTCTTCAACTATTTTTGGGATGGAGGGCCACATAGAGGCAGGTACCAGTGAGAAGGCCAATCCCAGAATTACAATAGTAGCATAAGCAATAAAATGATTGAATACCTCAGCCGGCACCAGTGCAAAAATCAGGTGGGAGACGGTAAGCAGGATGGCGCCGTAGAGCATCATCGAGGCTCCGTAACCCTTTTTATCAAGAAAAGCCCCTATAAATGGTGTCAGAACCATGGCTCCAATGGGGAAGTATGAGAACATCGCAGCCGCATCTTTCAGGCTGATGTCAAGCTTTGATGCAAGCATATCCGTGGCAAATTTTTGAAAAGGGAAGATTGCTGAATAGAATAACACACACAAACTGGCAATAGCAATGAAACCAGGATTTTTAAGGATCAGCCACAAATCGCTAACGCGAAATTCATCTTCAGGCTCAAGGGCTGCTTCTTCGCCGAGCTGCTTGTCAAGACGCACATCCATGATGGTGTAAATCATGAATAACAGTAATCCTATGACCAGGAACGCTACGCCCCAGAACACTGAATTTGAAGCTCCTCCCGATTCAGCAAAAATAGGGGATAACCTGAACACAGCAAACACGCCAAGGCGTGCCACTGCCATTTCAAGTCCCATTGCAAGTGCCATTTCTTTTCCCTTAAACCACTTCACAATGGTTTTTGAAACCGTGATACCGGCCATCTCCACTCCAACCCCGAAGATGGCAAAACCGAAAAATGCCAGCTTCGCCGATGCTGGAACGGTAACCCAAAAGGAACTGAGAAATTCGTGAAACCCCGATTCAGCAAAGCCCTTTGTAAGTGCATAATACTTTAATGCACCTCCGATAACCATCATCAATCCAGACGTGACTATAGTAAATCGGATGCCCATTTTATCCAAAATAATTCCCGAAAGAATCAGGAAGAAGGCAAAGACGTTCAAAAAAAACTCTGACCCGCCGAGCATCCCAAATACTTCGGGAGACCATCCGTAACTTGTTTGAAACAAGATTTGGAGAGGAGCGGCAACATCAACAAAGAAGTAGGCAAAAAACATTGTTGCTGAGATGAGAAACAAAGCAATCCATCTTGCCGTTTTCGAATCACATAAGGACTTTCTTATTTTTTCCATTTTGCTGCTTTTGATAAGGTTAATTTTTTAAAGCGCCAAATGTAGCATTAATCATTTAACCGGTAAACGGTTTAGTTTAAAAAGCATATTTTGATAAAATAAATCGGTTGCAACCATGATCATGTTAACTTCCTTATTCTGTAAATCAGTTCATTGTCGACATATTAATTTTCACTCTTTTTGTGAAGCAAAATATCAATCAGGGTTTAACACTGAAACCACCGGCATTAGTCATGTTTTAAATTAGTCAGCAACAGATTAAAATTCGGGTATTACGCTTTTCAACTACCAAACAGAAATCCGCCGTTGTGCATTATTGATTATGAAAGCATTCCAGGCTTTTCTCCGCATCAAATCGAAGTCATGGAATACAATTCACAGGTTGAATTGAGGAATTGGTATTTTAGGATTGATTGGAATGAGCGAAATAAATGTACCAGAAATCAGGAGTTCATGCTGAACTCAACATTATCGCTGCCATCACACAGTTTATGTTATAATTGTCCAACAGTCCCGAAGGGTTGCTGCAAACAGCATGTCATTTGAGATTTGATGCTGAAGCCATTTATAATTCTTAAGAATCCGGAGAAAACGAATTGATCAATGGAAGCAGAAAAACAAAAGCGTACGCAGAAATATCAATAAACCGGAACAATGAAAAAAATTGACCTACACCTGATGCCTAGCAACCCAACTTACAGTTTTGCTTAAGACTACCGTATGATTAATTTCTTCCTGATCACTTCCTGCTTCCCCTGAATTTCGACGATGTACAATCCGGCTTCTTCGATGTTGAACTGCATTGTTTTGCTGTGCGAGAGAAAAGTCAGCATAGTCCTGCCGTTGATATCGAACACTGTAATGCGTTCGCCACTGTTGAGTCCGCTCAGCGTTACATTAGCGTTGGAAGGATTGGGAAACAAAGTTGCTGATTGTAATCCGGCAAATTCACCAACGCTGGTAGTACCCAATTCGATGGTTTCGAGCATCGAAAGCCCCATCATTTTGAAACTGCCGTCGTGGTGCGGCATTTGACTGCTATAAGTAACAGTTAACGGATAGGAGGTTTGGGATTGGTTGAAAAACACCTTCCAGCTAATGGATTCATCCTGCAGGAATCCTTCTTTCCAGAGGGTTTCGGGATCGTCGCCGTAAGCAATCAGCACTGCATTTTGATCACCCCAGAGAATCGCACCGGCGCACTTTTCTGTTGTTCCCTCAATGTAAAACACGCCGATCATATCGCCGGCGTTAAGTTCAAGGCCTGGTTGAATGGCTGTGATTGGAATCTGGATGACATGCGCCCTGTTCGTTGTGGTAAATTCCCAACCACCCGGCATTACAAGCATTGCTGGAACAGCAACGATGACTTCGGCAGGGATGCTTTCGCCATATTCAAATACGGCAGTGACACCGTACAGATAAGTCACGCCCTCCTCAATTTCGTCGGTGAAAGTTGTTTCCGGCAATAATTCCTCATTTAACTTTTCACCATCACGGTAAATATTGTAGCCTAAAAGGTTAACGGTTTCCGGCAAAAGGATTGAACCTCCGGCTGGCAAAACCTCGGCATTCAAATCGTTGCCAAGAATACCCCTGATGTTCCAG
Source organism: Bacteroidales bacterium (assembly GCA_014860585.1). Classification (NCBI taxonomy): domain Bacteria; kingdom Pseudomonadati; phylum Bacteroidota; class Bacteroidia; order Bacteroidales; species Bacteroidales bacterium. The sequence goes on from JACZJL010000186.1 coordinate 10,646, forward strand.
TTGTAAGACCAGCCGTTTGCACCCAGGGTCATCCAGTCATTGCCATTAATACGAATCAGATCACCCGATCCATTCACTCCAGGTCCGCCATCAACACCGGCAATAAAAACCAATTCGGTTTGCTGGGTTTCATAACCAATCCAGAGGTAATCCACTTCATTTAGACTGATCGGAAATGGCAGTTCAATATCATTCCACTGATAGGCGGAGATATTGCTGAGCGGCAGGTTGATTAGCATTACTTCAGCATTGATTCCGGTGTAAACTCTCAGGCTAAAAATGGCATTATTGGAATGGGGATAAAAACCCACTTTTTCGAGCTGCTTGCCATTATAGGGCATCAGATCAGAAGGGGTGAAACGGGCAGCAAATTCGTAGGTTCCGGACGATGTTCCGATGGCAGAATAAGGTTGTCCATTCCCAAAACGAAGTTCGTCAGACGAAGCTCCGGGAGCAAACCAGTTGAGGGTTACCATTGAATTATCAACCTCCGCCGTGAGATTTGAAGGGGGCAGTGCAATGCCCTGGCCTGTAATGGGGAGTTTCAAAATGCCGGTTCCGGAATACCCAAACCATTCCACATAAAGTGTGTCTGAAAATGTATTCACAGACGAAGGACTGAATACTACTGATACTTCCATGCTCTGTCCGGGTTGAATAGCCCAGGTAGAAGGATAAGCTGCATAATTTGTCAAAGTTGTTGTGAAACTCAGAAACATCAGCAGTGCATCGGTTTGATTGGTAATATTTGCCACTTCGATTTTTGATTCGAGAACCGGCGTCATGCCAAAATCAAGTGCATCCACATCAAATGTTGCCGGCAGTTGCCCTTCAACAGTGATGATCACCGGGAGAAAGGTTTGTGGATTGTTGAAATCGTTGGTGTTGAATTTGATATTAGAGGGATGGGTACCATTAGGTAACCCAAGGGTGTTTACCGACATGGTGGTAGTCAATGAACCTCCTGCCCCGATGGTTGCTCCCGAAACCGAAAAACTGATCCATTGGGGAAAATTTGTCACATTCCACTCTAATGGAGACACACCGGTGTTGGTTAGGCTTATCGTAGTTTCGAAGATTTCGCCTCCCTGCACTGTGGCTGTAATGATTGTCGGATTGATGATTAATTTCGGACCACCAACCTGCGCAGTGCGCTCGGCTGGTTCGCTTTCGCCTTCCGGGTAAACAGCAGTTACGGCATAATTATAAATGCCTGCCTGAAGATTGCCATCAACATAAATGGCTACATTCAATGGATCATTATTCAACTTAACACCATCGCGGTAAAGATTATAACCCAATAATTCCTCTATACTTTCCGGAGTGAAAAATGCACCAATTTCCGAAAAATCAACATTACTTCTGACTAATTCTGCTAATTGACCTGATTGTGCAATTTCAGATTGAATGATGTTGTTTGGAACAATGGTTTCCGGAGAATCTTCCACAAAAGCCCGAATGAACCAGTTGCTCGAAAAACCATATTGGCTGATGGAAATCCATTCACCGCCAAGGTTAATCATATCTCCAAGTCCTATTTCACCGGGCCCTGTGTCGAACGCAGCGCCAAAATCATAGCTTGCCACCTGGTTGATTTCAAGACCTATCCAATACTCCTGGTCCGATTCAATATTCACCGGGTTATCCAGCATTACCTCGCTCCATTGCATGGGAGGATCGCCATAAACCGGTTGACTATATATAAGTTGCGATGCATTTTCACCTTTCCAGATTTTTATTGTGTAAAGGCTGTACTCCCCCATCGGGAAATACAAAAATCTGGTAATCTGATTTCCTGCAAAAGCCGTCAAAGACTCAGCCGGCCAGCGCGCTGCAATATGAAAAACACCCGGCTCGGCAATCCCGGCAGCCGAGAGCAGATCTCCGGTGTCATAATTAATCCAACTTCCTTCATCACCGCTGGCGCCCCAGGTTAGGGAAATATCACTTTCGTCAACATGAACTGACAGATAATCTGGCTTTGGCAGTTGCAGGTTGGCATAAATGGGCAGTTCAATAACAGGGTTTTGGGGGTCATTGCTGAAAACGGTCACTGTTTCTTGATAAATACCCGCAAGTGAAGGGGTGAAAATTACTTCAACGGGACCAGTACCAAATGGATTAACGATGAGCGCTTCAGGGAATGCAGCAAAGTCGTCACTGCTGAATGTAATACCGGTTACTTCAAGGGGTTGATCCCCCTGATTAAAAATGAACATCGTTGCAGTATATCCCTGGGCGTAAGGCAGGTTACCAAAATAAAGCTCATTGGCGTTTACCTGAATTGATGGTTGGGCAGTCAACCTGAGCGGAACAGCGCTAAGTACGATCAGAGCGAAAAGAATGAGGTTTGACTTTACTAAAGTTTTCATCGTAATGAATATTTTTAAGTGATCGAAAAAAACCAGATTAACGGACAAGGAAACTGCGTTGATCAACCGAAATGTCGTCAGAGATGATCAGATGGTAGATTCCGGCAGGCAAAGTCTCAATGCTTAGGGTGAACAAGCCGGTATTTTGCCTGATATCGGTTGCATATACTTCGATACCCAGGTTGTTGATGATCCTAATCCGGCCATCAACATCATCCTGGTTAAACTGAATATTCAATTGATTCGTAGCCGGATTGGGGTATACATTTTGAATTAACCCCGTTGGACTGTTGGACAAGTTGTTAACGTTAGTCTGAATGTCAGGCTCCATCAGGAAAGAAACCGGAATTACAAGCCTTGAGTTAAGAATGCTATTGTTGTTGATTACCACATTGGCGGTCGTCAATGTGTCAGGCATAATTGCCCTCAGTTTCACAGTGAGTATATCGCTTGAAAGCGGCCCTATGGCGCCAACAGTATTGCCTGTCAGCTCAATCCAACCCGGCGGCGGTATGGTAGCCAGGTCGTAAACTACCACGCGATCGCTCAGATCACCAATACTATCGGTGCTTGTTTGCAGGGCAATCAAAACCAGTTTGTTTTGTTGCCAGTCGGGGGTAACAAAGATATCGCCTGCAACATCCGTCAAACTGTCGCTACTGCTAAAATTAGTTCCCTCGAATGAGACGCCGGTATGCATTCCCGTGGAAGGATGTGTGCGGAAGGCAACCGGCCCGTTTTCGCCAATGGCATAAACCCAGAGGAAAGGACCGCCCGGCGACCAATTATCCCAGGCAAGTCCGCTGGGTGGAGTTGAAAGGATGTAAAAATTGACCTCCTGACCTTGCATATTAATAACTTTCATGGCATTGCTTCCGGCCAGATAAAGCAATTCGTTTTGCGGATCTATTGCTATTGCATTCGGGAAAAAATTTGTATTTAAAATATTACCAACAACTTCAAGTGGGTCAGGATTGATCTTCAGAATAACATATTGGGAGGTTGCGTAAAGATAGACGCCATCTGTCGTTAATGCTGATCCTCCATATGGTGAAAAGTAGAGTTCCACTGAACTAATTATCGAAGACCCATCAGCAGATATTTTAAGGAGCATGGCGTTAGACCCCGGGCCGGGGCGTGTAATGACGTAGATAAAGCCGTTCAGGAAAACCAATGAACTGAATGTATTTTCTGTGATTGATGAGGCAAGTTCGGTTCCATTGAATTCTAAAAGAACATCGCCGGGAGGATTCATCTCATTTTCGGGATATTCGAGTGTTGCCAGCCAATTCAAATTGAACTGATCTGAAAGGTTAGAGATCGTAACATCAACTTCTATGGAATCATTATAGTAAAGGTTGTTTTGTATAAATGTCGGATTTACTGAGATAATCGGCCCGGGGATTCCTGTACCTTCCGGATCAAGGTCATAAAGCACAACCCAGTCAAGTCCATCATAGGGGTTTTGGTAATTTGAGCCTTGCATGGCTATAAAAGCAACTTTACCATCAATGATCTGGTCGGACATTGAGAGTGAAATTGCCTGGTCAACCCCAAACTGGTTTGTAGAAATTCCTTCGAAAGTAATGCCTGTATATTGGCCTGTAGATGCTTTAATCTGATATGCCAAAGGACGTACATCATCGGGTTCGTATTTCATTGACCAAACCCAGAGGTATGGCCCGCCGATGCTCCATGTATCCCATGCAATGCCGGCGGTGGGCAATTCCGGAAGAAAACTGATAATATTGACGATGTTTCCACTTCTGTTGATCTCAAAAATCTGGCTTCCATCGCCGCTTACCCAAAAATGATCTGTTTCAGGATCGTAAGCCAAACCGCTGGTATAGTACATCGGTGCAGCAATGGTAACACCGGTGGGCTGGAGTGTTTCCAAATCTATCTGATAAATCTTTGCTAACCCGGCTGCATACATGTACTCGCCATCATAAGTAAGGCCTTTCAATAAAATCAGTGAGTCGGGAAGTATACTGAAATCAATCAGTTCCTGTCCGTCACCGCTGATTTTATACATTTTCCTTTTCCATCCGGCATCAGGATCCGCCCCTGTGATATAGTAGTGATCGTCAATGTAAATAACGCCAAACAAGCTTCTGTCAGGGGTTGGCGTTAAAAAACCGGCATTAAATGCGCCGAGGGTGTCGCCTACGGCTGTGGTAGCTTTAAGGGCGCCGTTGTTTGCATTGGAATTTACCGGAAAGATCAGGATAAAACTGATCAGCAAAGTGGCAAGATAATACCGTAAATTTTTCATTTTATTGATTTTTTGAGATTTAATTTATTCAAAAAAGTTTGCTCTTTCAGTTCTTGCTGCAACCCGAAATTCTGCTTGTGCCTTTATGACGAACAGCTATCAAATTACCCTAAGCGAAATAACATTAATTTAAAGTAATTGTTTTTTTAGTAAACATAAAGCGGTAGCCTTGCAAAAGCAAAACTACCACTATTTTATTTTAAAGCTCCTTTAGCTGACGCTATTAAAATGCACCCGATCTACTTTTTAACCATTTTCCTTACTACCTGTCTTCCATTCTCATCAAAGAGAAAAACCAAATAAACTCCCGAGCTGAGGTTGCCGGTATTGATCCGTTCGCTGTTCAGCGGTTCATTCATGATTTCGTTGCCCATCAGGTTGGTGATCACCACTCGTGTTGCCCAGCCGGCATCGTGGAGTATAATCTGCTCGTTGAATGGATTTGGGTACAAGCGTGTGGATTTATCTTCGGGAGTATCAATGCTTAATGTCAGACCCCATGTGTCAAATACTTCCATATCGCTGTTGAGGGTAATCAGGCGGTTTGGAATTTCCTCCCATTCCCACGGATTTTCACCACTGTTCATAAAATAAGCATAGGAGTAGTCGCCTGCAGGCAATGCCATGGTGATGGTGTAAATCATGGAATTGTCCACACGCATCAAAGCCTGATCTCTGGCCACACCGCCAAGTACAGCCCATCCGTGCATCGAACCGGTAATGTTAACCATACCATTTTCCGGATCCATCCCTTCGGCATTGGTCATGTCGATGCTGAATGTAAGGAGGAATGTTTCAAATTCTTCGAAGTTGGCAATCAGGATGACATCTTCGTCAGGCATGGTAAAAAAGAACGAAGGCTGTTCGCTGACGACTTCGCCATTGGTGTAGGTCCAGTTAATGAACTCATAACCGTCATTTGGAATCGCATTCACCAGCACATCAACGCCGGGCTGGTACCAGGCTGAACCCAGCAGCAAGCCAGTGCCGGCAGGATTGGCAACCAATACTAAAAGACGTGTATCATCAACAACGAAATCTATTTCGGCAATTTCAGAAACACCGGTAGTGAAAACAGCCTGCACGCCGGCGGTGTATTCGCCATCGGCAAGGCCATCGAAAAGAAACTGAGTGGAAGTAACACCAGTGGCCACCTGTTCGCCATCAAGAAATACATTGAAACCATTCAGGTCTTCAGGGCCAAATGTGGTTACCTGGTATGATTTAGCAAGCGGGCGGGCATTTGACAGGCCTTCGTTTTGAGGATCGGCAACGGTCATCAACTCTGTGAGGTTGAGGGCTGCATCACCAATGGTGATGTTGTCAATAGCCCAGTAGTACCACATCCCGAAGTTTCCGGGGCCGTCCTCATTTTGCCATGCAAGGCGCGCTTTTTGTCCGGCATACATATCCAGATTGATGGTTGCAGGGGCCTGGTAAAAGTTTTGGCCGTACGGCAGGTTGCTGGCATTCCATAGCACTTCCCAGCTTTGACCATCATCGGTCGAAATTTTTACGTAATAATTATCGCCAAATGTTGAGCCGGTATAGCCGTAATACCAGAATTTCAGATCGCCGGCAGGCACAGTAAATTCTCTTGTAATCAGCCATTCATCCTGTTCGCTGAAGTCCCACATCATAAACACCTGGTAATTCCCATCCTGTGGGTCTATAGTTGTGTTATAAATTTCCACAGGGCCTGTAATAGTCCAGGTAGCAGGCAAGCCGGCATTGGTGCCGGAGTTGGTAACGATTTGGCTCCACTCATCGGGCAGGATGCCTTCTTCAAAACTTTCGACCCAGCCTGTCAGCGGATTGTTCCAGCTAAAAAGCGCCTGCCCGGGTTCCAGACCATCTTTCATCACCATCAGGTTAAAGGGCGCTTCAATTTGCTCTTCGAGAAGAATCACTCCTAAGTCGACGTCGCCATCAACCAAAACATTATCAGCAAAATATGAAGTATAGCCAAAAGCATTGACGCTGATCAGGTACATTCCTTCATAAACATCTTCGATAGTAAAAGCGCCATCGGCCTGTGAAACCACTGAATAACCTGTATTTGGTGTATAACCTTCAAGGATGATTTCGGCGCCTTCAATCAGGTTGCCGTCATTGCCCTGGACTGATCCGGTAACTGTGTATTGCGGAACAGGTGTTAAAACAGCATCCTGAATAGTCAGAGTATCTTCCTCAACAACCACATCTTCAATCACGAGCGTTGCGTAGCCGAATAAATCAAACTGTACTGAGTAGGTTCCTGCAATTACTGCCGGGAAATTGTAAACACCCTCAGCATTGGTGAATGCGGGCTGGGCAGAGCCACTCAGCGTTACTTCAACCCCTTCCAGAGGATTTGCACCATCAG
>JACZJL010000187.1 GCA_014860585.1 Bacteroidales bacterium
TCAACCTGAAATTCGATATTTTCAAGGGTCATGTTCCCAATTCGCAATGTTTTGGATGTAAATATTGACCTGTTGGCAATTGAACCATCCCGGAATATTTTCTCAGTATCTCCCTGGAAGTCTGCACGCGAAATGGCGCCATCCTTCAGCAATCTCAGTGCACTTCCCAGTGAAATGGTCGGCCTGATAGCACGTGGGTCGTAATTAAAAATGAAGGTTATCCCATTGAGAATGCAGTCGGCTTCAATGGCTCCTGATGAAGAAAGACGGTATTTAATAATTTTTTCCATCGGTTCAGTGACAATTTCAACCGTAGCGGTTTCCAATTCGGTGCGAATTCTGGGTTTGGGGACGAAATCATTACTTAAGATCGAAAACTCAGTTCTCCGGTTCATCTGATGGGCTGCTTCTTTCATATTGTTGTCCGTCAGGGAATCAATATAAGATTCGGACAGCACAGTTCCTGAAGAGAAGGTGTACCCTTCACGGGTTGTTTCTTTAACTAAACTTCGGGGAACGCGTTCTCCATATCCTTTGGCAATCAGCCTGTCGGGGTCAATCCCACGTTCGATCAGATAATTAACGACCGACTCGGCTCTTCGTTGCGACAGGATGTCGTTCGACTCCACCGTTCCCCTGTTATCAGTATGGGCGGCCAACTCAATGATGAGTGTTTCGTTGGCATCCAACGTTCTGATCAGGCCCTGGAGCGAATCCTGGAACTGTGGTTTTAAATCCCATTTTGCGAGGTCATAAAGGATTTCCGGCAAGAGAATGGGTTCAGCAGGAATGGGTTCAAGCCTGAAGTTCATCTCGAAATCTTTGCTGGCATCAACACCGAGTGTTGTCTCCATGGCCTTGTCGGTGAAATATTTGGGTTTTTCTACAATGATTTCAAAAGAAATATTGGGCTTTACCTGATCATTGATGAATTCATAATATCCGACAGCATTTGATTTTACCGAGACGGTTGTGCCATCAGAACTGACAAGGCTGATCAGCGCATCTTCGATGGGCTCAGATGTATTATTGTCGAGAATTTTTCCACGAACATTGTAAATAATCGGTGGATTGATAAAGTAGTAAATATCGTCACCACCGCGCCCTCCGCGTCGGTTTGAGGAGAAGTAGCCTTCATTGTTACCGTCAGGGTGCCAACAAATTCCAAAATCGTCGAAATGGGTATTGATTGGCGGCTTTAGATTAATGGGTTCGCTCCAGGATCCATCCTCCAGTTTGACAGATCTGAAAATATCAAGGCCTCCCATTCCCGGGTGACCGTCAGAAGCAAAATAAAGCACAGAGTCACCTCTAAGGAAAGGGAAAAGTTCATCGCCTTTGGTATTTATCAATTCACCCATATTACGTGGCGCAGTGAATTTTTCTTTGGCGCTTTGACGGGTTGAGATCCACAAATCACGGCCACCGGCGCCTCCTTTTTTTGTAGAAGCAAAAACGAGCATGGTTTCGGCAGGATTTATCGCAGGATGACCGAACACCGAAGTACTGTCGCCACCAAGTTCTAACTGCTCTGGCTCGCTCCAGCCGCGTCCCTGTTTCTGGGTGATAAATATCTGGCAACCATTTATCGTTACGTTGTCTTGCCCGCAGCGGGTGAAGTACATTTTGCTGAAATTCTCATTAAACGCTGCCTGGCCTTCATTGGCCTCAGAGTTAATGGCTTCAGTTTCATCAATCGAAACTGGCTGGCTCCAGTTTCCTTTACTGTCCTGCCGTGCAGTAAAAAGATCAGTAAAATTCAAACCCGTCCATAAATCTGACTTTTTTCCAACAACTCCATCGCGGGAGGTAGTAAAAATGATCACTCGTCCCGTGGGGTCACTATATGCAGGTGAGAAATCATCTTCCCTTGAATTCAAACGCCGAAGGGATTGAATGCTGAAATTGGATGGGTTTTTGTCCCATTCGATGGCTAACTTGCACGATTGGGCGCCGGATAGACCCAATGGATCATCCGTAACGCGCTCGAGGTAGGTTTCGTAATTCACAAGCGCTTCTTCATAATTTCCGTTTGCACGCTGCATATCGGCCAACCTGAGAAGTACCAGCGGTTCAACCCTGTCGTAGTTTGTCCTTACAAGCCTTTTATATTGTGCTTCAGCCCTTTTTACCTGGCTGGTCAACCGGTAACATTCCCCCATCTGGTAAGTGATGCGGTTTCGTTCTCCTTTGTTGCGCTTGGAACGTGCATAAGCCTTTTTGTATTTTGGAATGGCCAGTGAATAGCGCATATTTTCAAAATCATCATCGGCAGCCTGAGTTCTTCTGGATTGAGCATCAGCAGGTGAAGTCCACAGAAATAGAATTAGTGTTAAAAAGAGAAGGGAAAAAGATGGTTTCATTTTCAGGATTGCTGTGCTCAAAGTGTTCTTGTTGTTAGTTTTTCTGCCAATTATTTCGCTACCGGGTAAAACTTTAGGTAAACGAAGGGATTGTTTGCTCATTAATGCATTACGGATTTTTCCGAGAAAATCCTTTTATCTAACCTTATACCAGTATAAAATTATGTAAAATTCATCTGTATATATTGGGTGTTCATCAAAAACATTTGAACATAATTAATATTCCTGCTATATCATTTTTTATTACTGTCCAGATTTATGAATTTTGGAACGGAAACAAGAACAGAGTCATGATAAAAAAGCTAATATCGTATATTCTAAATGCACTTCTTTCGGTAATGGTAACGGGATCACTTATCT
>JACZJL010000188.1 GCA_014860585.1 Bacteroidales bacterium
CAAAAATCAACAAAAAAAGAAACAAATGAACCGCCGGAGAAAATTCTATTGCCAACACCTTACTGTTATTATTGAGCTAAAACCACCAGCCTCACCTTCCAAAAGATAGAATGCCCATAGTGTCCGGGGGCGGCATAGTCCTCCCGCACGTGCGGGATTATTCATCATTTTCTTCCTGCCAAATAAAAGTCTTCCAACAAAAATTTGATCATCCCACTTTTTGGCTACCTTTGCCTTGAAAACGATGAATAAAATGCTTTACGTTATAGCCAATGCAAAAACAAGTGAAATGGAAACACAACACTTAAAAAACAAACCCGATTGCCTTGCCCCTGACGGCTCAAGAATTTTTCTGTTGACCGATATGAAAGGCGGAGGTTTATGTATTTGTGAATTGCCAAAGGGTGCAACCTCAAAACCTGTATGCCACAAAAGAGTTGAGGAAATATGGTATTTCCTGGCCGGAGAGGGGCAATTGTGGCGTAAACTTAATGAAGAAGAAACCATTACTCCTCTCACAAAAGATACAGCTGTTACAATTCCACCGGGATGTTCCTTTCAGTTTAAAAATACAGGTAAAGAGACTTTACGGTTTCTTATTGTAACAATGCCACCATGGCCGGGGAAAAATGAAGCCTTGCCTGTTGATGGGTATTGGTAACAATGTAAATAACAAAAAAATGTAAAACAAATATTAAGACTTGATTACATGGATGCCACCAAATGGTGGCGAAAATATGTTTTTAAAATGTCAATCAGAAACGTAGAAAGTAGATGGCCCAGAGACAACAATAATAATTTGTTGCACATTGATAGTTTAGGCTACTCAAAAGGGGATACTAGCAACTATGTCTTGGTAAGTTACCTAACCAAACGATTATTTATTAACGCTACAAACCAATATGCAGTCTTCGTGTTAAACAATCAAAAGGTAACATCTTATGAGTGGAGTATTCGAAAATATATTTTTGAAACCAATCAAAAAGAAGATATACCACTCCCAGGGCCACATGTATCAGGTCTGTTTTACAATATTGATAAAACTCAGCAGAATGGATTATTTTCATGGACTCCTATTGAAGAAGGAAGATACGTAATTTCGGTAACACTCAAAAGTGGTGATACAACCTTAGCCACACTATCTTTAGATCATAAAGTATTTGAAACATTAACCTCTGAAGATTACATTAATGAAGCGAGAAGTACGCAAGTAGCATTTGGTAAACCTGACAATTCCGAAATGGGCCTTGCTGGAATTGATATTGTTGTATTAAATGAAATAGCACATGATTTGTGGCAATACCTAACTTATGAATCTATCTACGATCAAAATAACATTATACCAATTGAGGTACTTGTTAGCATATTATTTGACCGCATAGTTTTATCCAATAAAAATGACCGCGAGTTTTCATTACGATATATAGGCGACAACTGGGATGGAATAATTACGAATGAGGATATAATGACCGGACTAGGCTCTCGTTTGTTAGGGCTTTTTAAAATTTCAATGGTATCAGTGGCGATGGGGAATGGTTATATCACCTGGCGTAATAAACCGGATAATCCAAAATTAAACGGACAAAACGTGTGGATGCCAATAGAGCAAGATATGCATAATGATTTTTTAGCCTTAACCAATGAGCAGAAAGTAGATATTTATAATCAACTACGTTTTCCAAAATCTGCCATAAGGGTTGTTGGTAATTTAATTCGAAGATTAAACATTGAATCAAATACTATTACCCCCCCAATTAAAATCATTTGCAAACACTTCATTCGTTACACATCATTTAATGTTAATAAAGACAATGAAACTTTTGAAGTTGAAGCAGAATTTCTAAATGTCGATTTGCCATTTCTTTCATCCTTATTTTTAATTACCAACACTATCGAAAACATCTGCGAGGATAATTTGCAATTCATTGAAGATGAAAATGGAAATCAAATTCAGAATGTTACAACTCCTCATCCTATAAATCCAGAAGTCATAATTCTTAAAAATGATTTAACTGAATTGGGATTTAGTATGGCAACAGAAGAAGTTCCAATATATATTAATACAAATCAAGATCCTGATCCTGATAATACTAATACTAATGGTTATTTTAATCTTTACACCGAATGGGCAGTAAAAGAATTCCAGATTTATTCTAAAATGAAATTTATTGCCAAAGAAAGAGAGAATACCAATTCTACCGTACCCTATCATCAGAAGTTGAGAAGATACCCTAACCTTATAAGATATACCGGGCCGGTGAGTGGTGTTGCCAATGAAGAAACACGAAAATTAATCAAACTATGGAAAGCATTACGTTGGCGATGTCCTGTTGTTATTAGTGCTTTTACTGGTGGTCCTAATTTTAATAATGTATATACTGTTGGTCCTGATATTAATATAAATTATTCTAATATTTGGAGACATGATTTTCTTAGGAGCAGGACGCCCAGAATTTTTGTTCAAGATTTTTCTGGCTATTGGGGAAAACTTCACAATAATCGTGTTATTGGTAATAATACAAATCATGATTTATTTTACGATGGGAAAATGGCATTGGGAACTTATTGCAGAAAACTTATAAATTACGAAGGCATTACTAATTTTCTTGATGGAAGAAATCCTTTTACATGGGGCGGGAATTGGGAAAATAACCAGAATAATATAGTGGCTGTTGCGAATGCGAATGCAACAATAGATGTTGTTCGAATTGTGATATTGAGGGAAGCTGGAAACAATTTTGAGGTTATAAATTCATGGGACAATGCTTTTTTATCCTTAGGATATTTTCACTGGACGATTGGAACAAAAAGAAGAATCGATTGGCAAAGAAATATAAATTATTATATAGGTGATTCAGTAATAAGAGATAATCAATATTATTCATGTGTTCAAGGTCATTATTCAAATAATCAGAATAGACCTCCTCAAAATCGTTTCTGGCAACGAAATTTCGGTGCATATAATCGCGGAGAATTACAGGGATTTTTAACCTACTTTAAGTTACACTTTATCGAAAGCTTTAAAAGGTGTATGATGTTTTTTGGCTTGGATACATATCACAATCGCCTGCCAGATTGCTTTATGAATAGTCAAAGAAAGTATGCCTCGCATTTTCGGTCACAAAATGATTCTTTCGGATGGGATCTGGCCAATCAGGTAAGAGATGAAAGAGCAGATATAAACGCAGGTACTTCACCAATAAGACAATTTTACGGCAATCATAATTATCACAGGACATGGCATTCCTTTTATCGCTGGGTTATGGCTTTGCGTATCCTGGGCAATGGTGTAGATAGTGATTTTAGAGTAGCTATGTGGGATTTTTCAAGGATGAGACTTCGAGATTTACAAAACACACCCTGGGGATTTGAAACCAATAATGCCTGGAAGAACATTCTAAATAATGGTGGAGGTGAAATACAAAATCTAACATTTGGTCAAGTATTTAGGGCACAACGCACTTGGGCCTTATTGTTAAGATGGCATGTAAACGTCCCAGAAAATGTTGTTAATATAAATGTATCTGATAAGATCAAAACGATATACCATTTTGCCAGGTGTAACCAAATCGCAACCACTGGAAATCCACCTGTAAATATAGATTTGGATATTTGGATTAGAGACACTCGGCGCTATTTGAACGGAGTTGTATCAAATGCACCAGGAGCAAAATTAATTAGAGAGGATCTTGGAAATGCCCCTGCTATTAATGGTGATCCTTTTCACAACCCAGCCGGTTGGCCAACTCCAACTGGTGAAGGGAGCTTTGGGATTCCAGATAGAGCAAGGGAGGAAGCCTTTTGCAAGGCAATTATTTTATATATCAGAAAGAATGGCGGTAATTCGTTAAAAACATCCATGGGTATAGTTTATAACGATGTTGCTGACACTAATCAGACCTTTGTTATGGACACAAATGGTTTACCATAAAACTATGAAAGGAAATGCCAAATAACAAAAGTGATATAATTTCAATTCTGTTTGTTGAATTAGCAGAAGCTCTCACACCACTATCTTATTTAAATAATCAAGAAAGTGTCCGATACCTTTTCGCTCAGCTTGGATATGATATTCCTTCAAATTTCAATTTTGACATTGATGTCTCAGCTTTCGCAGCATTGCCCCCTAAAACTACACTATTAATTGAAGCAATTGAAAATGAAGACAATGATAAAATTGCAAGCCTGATATTAGATATTGTACCAATATTAACAACTTGTTTCGGACTGGTTGCTAAAATTAAAACAACGCTTCAATCTGTTCCTAATTTTATCAACAACAATGATGTTTTGAATAATTTGCCTAAACGAATAATTGACTTTCTGATAATTTCCCATTTGGGATATAAATATAAAAAAATTCAGAGCCTTTTGCTTGGATTTGGAATAATTGAAAAGAAGAGGCAATCATCTGATTCAGCAAAGTTTTTATTGGAAGTAGATTTATTAACTATTAATTGGGGAAAAATAGCAATTTTATTTTCAGATCCCGAAAAATTGATCAAAGATACTTTCGGGTGGGGTGCCCCCAAAGATTTCATTATAAAATTTGTTGACAAAGGGTATGGACAACTGCTAGAATTATTAGTTGAATTTTTCCACTCTATTTCTATGCCTGCCGGAATATTTCACCATCACGGAGATATAAATTTAGAATTTTCACATGCTAGAAACAGAGAATTACGAGTTCCCTTGTTTAGAACTGGGACTTGGCCGGAGGCTTATGGCGAGTTTGGATTAATTATGCGTTTGTATACCGGTGAAAAATACAGTCCCGTTACAATTCCATCTATTGACGAAGGCTCAGATCCTATTTCCAATGATGAGCAGGAAATCGAAAATGATATTTTCCACGATGATGTGACATTGAATGAAGATAATATTATAATAAATGATGATACTGATGACAGTTATGATGTTTCATCCGATAACGAAGATGTAGAACAAATAGATTACAATTATCTGGCATCAGACCTATCACCTGTGCCAGAAAAACCTTCAATAACTGTCCCAAAAGGAATTGAAGTTCAAGTTTATGCCATTGGGAATATTGATATTCAAAAAGAAATAGAATTTTATTTGGGGGCTGATTGGAAGTTTAAACTTGGATTTAGTGCCGGATCTTCTATTAATGAAGGTATAAATTTAATCCTGGAACCAGAAAAGGGCTTCAGCACTTCAGTACTAGATGGTAATAATAATCAAATTAGCGCAAAAGGGGAGGTAATGTTAACTTTATCTCAAGAAGCAGATCAGGAGCAAAAGTTTGTGTTTGGGCGACAAAATGAGACAAGTCTTTCCTATAATCAAATAGGAGTGCAATCGAAATTAGTAACTTCTATTGAAAACCCTTATACTCTCGATGTCAAGATATTCGTCAAAGGAGGTAGTTTTTTACTTACTTCTAAAAACATGGATAGCTTCTTAGCCAAAATTTTGCCTGAAAGTGGTATTATTACAAATTTTGAAATCACAATTGGATGGTCAAGTTCGTCTGGCGTTTATTTTGAAGGAAGTGGAGGATTAGAGTTATTTATACCTGCTCATATCGAATTTGGCCCAGTCGAAATTCAAGGAATTGCAATATCTCTTAAAATAAAAGATAATAAAATACCAGTTGAAGTTTCTTCTACCGTAAAAGCAAATTTAGGACCACTAAAAGTTGTTATTGAAAATATCGGACTTTCATCAAAATTTTCTTTTCCCAAAGATGGAAATGGTAATTTGGGTCCTATTAATCTTTCTTTAGGTTTAAAAACTCCTAATGGTATTGCACTATCCATAAGCTTGGAAGCCATAAAAGGTGGTGGATACCTGTTCTTCGACAACGACAGGAAAGAATACGCCGGGGCCATCGAACTGCTCATTAATGATTGGATGGCATTAAAAGCGATTGGGCTAGTAACTACCCGAATGCCTGACGGTTCAAAAGGCTATTCGATGATAATAGTTATTACCGCTGAATTTGGTACTGGTATACAGTTAGGATTAGGATTTACCCTTGAAGCAGTGGGTGGCCTGCTGGGATTGAACCGGACAGTCAATATCCAGCCAGTATCTGACGGAGTCAGGACAGGAGCCATCCAAAGTGTCATGTTTCCGCAGGATGTGGTAGCCAATGCAACAAAAATCATCAGTGACCTGCGTACCTATTTCCCCCCTGCAAATGATGTGTTTGTCGCAGGGTTATTAGCAAAAATTAGCTGGGGTACGCCTCCATTAGTCAAACTCTCGGCTGGCCTTATTTTGGAATTTCCTGCACTCAATATAACCATATTAGGAATCCTGAAAGTTGCACTGCCGGATGAAAACAAAGAGCTTCTGAAATTGCAGGTCAATTTCATTGGGCGCATCGAACCAAACAACAAGTTATTGTGGTTCTATGCCGAGCTTTACGATTCAAAGATTCTCATGATTACCCTTGATGGGGCGATGGGCTTGTTGATTAACTGGGGTGATAATGCCAACTTTGTGGTCAGCGTTGGGGGATTCAACCCAAGATTCAATCCACCCACGCTTCCATTTGCAATTCCCCGCAGAATTAGCACAAGCCTGCTAAATTCTTCACATGCAAAAGTCAGGATCGAAGGGTACTTTGCCGTAACATCCAATACTGTTCAATTTGGTGCCATGGCTGAATGTTATTTCGGCTTCAGTGCATTCAATGTAGATGGGCATATTTCTTTTGACGCTTTGTTTCAATTCAGCCCATTTTATTTTGTAATAGACTTTTCTGTTCACATGTCGGTCAAGGTCTTTGGATTTGGATTGTTCTCTTTCGCAGTTGAGGGAATGCTTGAAGGACCTACACCCTGGCATATTAAAGGGAATGCCAAAAAGAAACTCACTTGTATTGGCCCAACGATTAAGATCGGAATTGATGAAACATGGGGTAAAAAACACAATACCGAACTAACTGCCATAGAAGTATTCCCATTGCTGAAAAAAGAATTTGAAAACAAAAGAAACTGGGAAACAATTTTGCCAAAAGGAAGTAGTGTTTTAGTCACTTTAAGGAATAATGATGAAAAAGAAACCCTTGTTATTCATCCAGTGGGTTCGCTCAGGATCAGCCAACGGGCAATCCCGATTAATATTAAGCTTGATAAAGTTGGCAATCAAAAGCCGGTTGATTGTAATCATTTCTCCCTAACAGCAAAGTTTGAAGCCGAAAATAGTGATTCGTTTGACGAGTATCCTGCAACAAAGGAAAGATTTGCTACCTCCCAATTTAGAAATCTGGAGGGTTCAAAAAGATTATCGAGCCCGGCCTTTGAATGGTTCGATGCAGGCATAAACATCGGTGCCGGGCTTAACAGATTCAAAACAAGTCAGGCAACGAAACGTGTAATTCGCTATGAAACAATCATTCTGGATGAAACAATCATTCCGGATAATCTAAGTAAGAAATTTAAACATATTAAAAAGGAGTTTTATACTTTCCCTGATGTTGTCGGAGGTGCCGTTGCCGGACTATTCTCATCCATTTTCGGCCATTTCCTAAATGGAAATGCAACAACAAAATCCACCTTGTCGGCGCGCCATAAAATAAGGATGCAACCTAACAATAATACGATACAAAATATCCACAATAAATACTCAGTTGTGTCGAAAGAGACAAATGCACCTATAGAAAACGTTGCAGCGAGTTTCACCAGTCAAACCGCTGCTATAGATTGCATGTCAAAAATGATTAATAACAATCCGGAACTCGCCGGAAATATTCAAGTTATACCTAATACCGAAGTTTACGCGACATGAGTGATGAAATAGCAACATATACTTTTCTTCCATGGCTCAGGCAGGGTATTGCTACCCTTATCAAACAAAGGGTAGGCGACAGGGCGGAGGCTACAATAAAGATAAAATTAAGTGGCCTGAAAAAAGATGGAAATAGTAAGGAGGAGGATATTACCAGAGACATACAATTATACGGACCAGGAGATATAATTGGCATCGACAGACGTGCGATTACTAAAGTTGAACCACAAAACAACCTAACCAATTTTGAACCGAACTATTTACCATTTATTGAATTTTATGATGAGGATTTTCCCTGGCGCTACTCACCGGAACCCAATCCTGCGAATCACCGCCTGGAGCCATGGATTGCGCTTATTGTTCTGAAAGAAGATGAATTTAAGGACAGGAAGATTCTTCCCAATAGCCCTTTACCTTCAATTGGAATATCTAATAATGCAACATTACCAGACCCCGATCAACTGTGGGCATGGGCACATGTACATGTAAATGAGGATTTGTTAAATGAAGCTGGATTCAAATCAGATGAAAATGACAAGATCTCTGAAAAATTGGGGGAAATAATTGATGATAATCCCGATCTGGCAAATTCCAGAATTTTATGTCCGAGAAAATTAGAGGAAAATCAGGCTTATCATGCTTTTCTGGTACCCGTTTATGAAAGTGGTCGAAAGGCAGGTTTAGGAGAAACTTCAAACAATAATAGGGATGAAACGGATAAGGCATGGGCTGCTGATGGCAATACCGGGAAAAACTTGCCATACTATTATCGATGGTGTTTCCGGACAGGTTCAATAGGTGATTTTGAATACCTGGTCCGCCTGCTAGAGCCAAAGCCTGTAGATAAAAGAGTTGGCGTTCGTGACCTGGATGTTCAGGACCCGGGAGCAAATTTAGTGGGATTCAGGGATCAGGATGGAGCAGCAGATGATGTGAAATATAATGGGGTATTAAAACTGGAAGGTGCCTTAAAAATACCTGATTCATCTTATGATAAACCTGAATTGGAAGAGGTTGAAAAATACCGCAATTGGGCAACCCTTAATAAAACTGCATCTTACCCGCATCCCTTTCAACAAAATTTAGCCGCATTCATTAATTTATCTGACAGCTATGAAATAAATGATGCCAAAACAGCAAATGCTGACTCACAAATTAAGCAACAAACACTAACTTCTGATTATAATATTACGGATAACCCTGATCCTATGATCACTGCCCCATTATATGGAAAATGGCACGCGCTCACACAAAGGCTTTTGAAGGAAAGGGATAACAAAAAAAATATTTCACCCAATGATAACTGGATCCATGAACTTAATCTGGATCCCCGGTGGCGGGTAACAGCAGGTTTCGGAACCAAGGTGGTTCAGGAAAACCAGGAAACGTATATGAAATCGGCATGGGAGCAAATTGGCGAGGTATTAGAAGCAAATAAGAAAATACGTCAGGCTCAGCTTGCAAAGGCAGCCTCCGAAATTTGGTATAACAAACACTTAAAACCGCTCAAAGAAAAAAGACCAGGAAAGTGGCTATGCCTGACCTCACCGCTCCAAAGCAGGGTAGTTTCCGATACCTATACCACGGTTTATTTTCAAAAAAAGAACAGCAAATTAACACTGGCCTCCACTTCTGTGAACATGCAAAAAGCAACCCGGCCAATGTCAAAACTCATACATCGGCTACCACTTGCAAAAAGCAAAAATATATTTTCGAGGTTATTCCGGCCTTGTGGCTTTGAGATCATTAAGCCCAAAGTAATGAACCTTGACAGCCTGGTTCAAAAGATCAACAAGGGATCTGCCACAGCTGCACCAAAAAAGGAAACTCCTGAAGGAATTCAAACCATAAATAAAGTAATTGAAGCTGTTAAGCCTGCCAAAATGCCGGCTTTTATTTATAAATTTCTTATTTGGGCGCTTGAATATAAATTCCTTATTTGGGCTTTTAAAATTATTACTGTTCCAATACAAGTAATAATACTTATCCTTTTTATTCTGATTTTCGTTATTGAAAAGCTGTTAAAGCACATTCCGGTTCTCATTGAAAAGCTGGTGAAGTACATTCAGCTTCACGTTAATAAAAAGTGGCCAAAGTACGTTCTGGTGTTCATTGAAAAACTGCTAAAGTACATTCTGGTGTTCATTGAAAAGCTGCTAAAGAATAAGAACATTGCCTCTTTCAAGGACTTGTGTGCTTTTTTAAAAGGATTCTCCCTAAAATGGATTAAAGAATTTAAGGCATTACAGTCGGTAATTGACGAAGATCAAAGTCCGGATTCAGTTGACGATCTCCCCACTGATCAAACATGGAGGATAAATGACATTCCCGGAGATACTTCTTCCAGTACTAATGATGATAATAATGAATCAGAAAAATTTAAAAGTGCCTTAAAAGATTTAAACAAACTAATTCAGGACAGTTCAAAAAAGGCTAAACCGGAGGAGCTTCCCGAATTGGATATTGCCGAAGTGAATGAAGCGGTTTATCAGAATATTCAGCCTGGTATGACAATCCCAAGATGGGTATTCGGTGGAATCATCTTACCGCCATTTGTAGATATTCAGCAAAAGGAAAGATTCACTGAAGCTATGGCTTATCCTAAGTTTTCAATACCAATGTACGAACCATTAGCAGACTGTTCTGCGGAATTATTTTTGCCAAATATCAATTTTGTTGAGCAAAACAGTATTTCCCTGCTTGAAACAAATAGAAAGTTTATTGAAGCATACATGGTTGGGCTTAACCACGAATTTGCCAGGGAATTGCTTTGGCGGGAATATCCTACCGACCAGCGGGGCAGCTATTTTCGACAATTCTGGGAGGCTCACGGGCCACTAAATAATAAGCCATTAGATAAAGAATCGATCAATTTGAGGCTGAATGTAATTTTGAGTGAGCGGTTTGTACCTGAACTCCAAGCGCTGTACGATCGCATAAATGAAAACGAAGCAGAAATTCTGCCTGCTTTGCTTTATGAAGCCGATTTAGAATTGTCAAGAGAAGAATTGAAAGACATTAAACCCCTGCATATCTGGAGCAAAAAGTCCAGCCTTGGAGAGCATGATAACAATGTTGTTCCCGAAGAAAAGGAAGATAAAGTGGTGTTGGTTGTCAGGGGGGAATTGCTTAAAAAATTCCCTAATGCAGTAATTTACGCACATAAAGCTGACTGGAAATATAAGGATGGAAGTATTAATATTGATGAGGCAAGAGAGTTGGCAGCATATTCAGATGAAAATATTGACAGCATCATTAAATTTCCGTTGTTTGAGGCTAAAGTTGAACCGGATATTTACTTTTTTGGGTTTGATCTAAAAGCTTGCGAAGCAAAGGGAGGCCCGGGAAAGGAAGGTGAAAAATGCCCATTGGGTGTTACATGGGATGATCCCGGCTGGTTTTTTATTATTAAGGAAAGGCCCGGAGAACCTCGGTTTGGTTTGGATATCAGTCAGGGTGGGAATATTGATGAAAATGGCAAGATAGAGATTTGGAATGACTTAAGCTGGAATGACCTCAGTCCATCAGTAGAAAATGGCGGATATATTCAAATAAACAATTCAATTACAATTAAAAATCAAAAATTACAAAAAGGCAACTTAAAGGAGAATCAGCAGAAAGAAGATGAAAAAATCGTATGGGATGAAAATGTAAGTTCCGCTGATCTTGCATATATTCTATACCAGGTTCCTGTTATGGTAGCAGTTCATGCCTCTAAAATGCTGTCGCAAATAACGAATGATAATTCTAATTAACTCGCCATGCCAGAGAAAAATATAATATCAGCATACCATGAAGCCAGGTCTATAAAGGAAAATATTCAGAAGGAAGTTTTTCAGTTAAAAGAGAAATATAAAAAGCTTGGTATAGAGAAACAACAGCTCCGCAGAAGCCAGGGTATACATAGCAAATTGGGAAGATCAATTTCTGATGAAGAAGCGAAACTTTGGGAAGAAATTACTGATAAAGAACTCGAACTGAAAAAGAGCACTGAAGAATTAGAAAAAATAGTGTCCTGGAATTTTAGTATTTTTTCAGATCCCACAAAGAGTATCAACCTATTTTTTTTCCATGACTATCCTATCCTTATGTTCCCAGTAAGGATGGAGACCCGTTTTAAAAAAATTACTACACAAAATGAAGAGACACAACATCAACTTTGGGTCAGGATTTTTCCGGATGAATGTTCCATTGATACTTTCGAAGATACCCTTTCAGAAATAGAAATTGCGAAAGCCAGGCAGTATTGGTGTAATGTTTGGGCAGCTGGTAAACCAAAAAATAATAGCCTTAAACCAGTAACAGACAATCTGCAAAAAGCAGCATGGAAAGGATTAACAAGCACATTACAACCAGGTCGGGCATACTGGGTAAAAGAAAGCTTCAAACCAAGAAATCTGGAAAGTAAACCTGAACGAACAGAAGAACAACAAATTATATTAGTTATCGAAGTTGAGAAACTCCCTTCTGATATTGAACAAAAACCAATCATCGATTATTGGAAAAACAAATTGATGGGAAATAGTGATCAAAAAATTCATAAGAATTACGAAAGATTTAAACCTTGGAATTTTGAAGAGAGCATAATTTTATTTGAAGAGAGCATAACTTCAAAAGAAAATGTAAATCCTCTGGTATCTTTTATCCAGTTTCCGAAAAAAGATGAAATTACAGCACCCCGCTTGTCATCATGGTCAAATGCAGCTAAAGTAAGGGCGCTACCCGACAGATTCGTATTAATGGGGTTCAAAGGAAAAGAAAAAGGTGGGGCCCCAAAAGAAATATTTCGTAAAACCGGAAATATCATTCCTGATCCTTTACTTATAGGACCTGATCCTTCTATTGACTTTAAAACAACTTTTGTTGAGGGTTTATTAGCTCTTGATGAGGAAAAGAAAAAAGAACAACTGAAAGAATTTTATGATAATTTGATAGCTCCCGAGGCTTCAAATAATCCCAATAATTCTAAAAAAGAAACTAAGCGAAATACTAGTCAACCGGATCGTTTGAAACTGGAAAAGGATTTTGAAAGTTTGAAGGATGATTACAAAGCCGCTAAATACATCGATTACCTGCATCAAAAATCAGATACGAAATGGTATTACGATTTTGACGAAGCCATTAAAGTAGGGATGGGGTTTAAGATTGATCTTAAACAGGAAGAATACAATAATGGGTTTGACCGCTTATTTGCGATCGGCGTAAAAATCTCATCTGATGCGATGCATTCCAGGATTTCGCTGGAAGAATTATTGAGGCACCATCATTATGGGAACGGTGGCTTTTCGATTCTGAAACAAGGCACACCAACAAATAATTCGGAGGAAGAGGGATCTGGTTTCTCAGAACAAGAAGATTTTGAAGAAACATATAAACGATATGCTGAGGAAGATACTGAGAACAGTTTGGAAGTTTCAAAGGAGACTCGGAAAAAAACTGATGGAGAAGTGCTTTGTGAAATACTTGGAATTGATGCTAAGAATGCTTCAATAGAAAGATCTGCCAATTACTACAATACCGATCAATCGGAAGCGCAAGCCATGAATACTGCTTTATGGCCGGCCACAATAGGCTATTTCATGGAAAGTATGCTAACAAATTTATTTACAGACAGAGATGTAGATGCAACCCGCAAATTTTTCATTGATTTCGTGAAAGGAAGAGGCAACTTACCTGCTATCAGGATCGGTGATCAACCATACGGGATTCTGCCTGCTACTGCAATCAAGAAAACAGAATGGCTTAATGGGACTTCTGCTTTTAGAAAGAGTGAATTTTCAGAAGAAATGCCTTTTTTGAGAAACTTGTACAAATTCTTTTTGAAAATTTACTCGGATTGGCAAAAGATACTGGAACAAACCGCGAATGTTAGCAAAGAAGGAGACCCATATCAAATCCTACTGGATACATTGGGGTTACATGCCTCATCCGTTGAATTTTACCAAAGATATGCCCGCAGTGCTTCACAATTGTACAATCAACTTAATTTGGGCAATCACTCCGATTCCGGTTATCAAACAATTCAAAATTTAAATCCGATGTTTGCCTGGAAATGGACAGTTATATTAAACATACTTTCACCAGAAAACTATTACGAACGAATTAAAAAAGCAATTAAGGATGGCACTTATAAAAAGGAGGCAGCAGCGCTGATTCAAGAATTTCTTGATGAGCTGAAAAAAGAAAACATTGACCTGAATAAAACTGACATACCAATACTTGAAAAAATCTTTATTTCTCACGCCAACCATCTGAAAGTAGATCTTATTGATGACCGGCCTTTATCTGAAAAGGGAAAGATTGGCGAATATGCCGGGGAAAAGAAAAACTATATTGACTGGATATGGGAGAATATAAATTCAGATTTTGATAAAATTAAAAACCAGGAAGGTTTTAAAGACAATAAAGAGCCTTCAGCCCTACTTTATCACTTTCTTCGCAATGCCTTAATGCTTGAATTTTATAGCACGGCTTTACGTTTAAATCAAAGAGAAGCCATCAAATTCCATGAGGATGCGAATACATCCAGGGCCGATAATAATTATCTGGGATTCAATACTAATAAATTAGGATTAGAAAGCAAACTTGATATTCTTAATCTTATTGATGAAAAGAATATATCGGTATCCCAATACATATCAGGGATCATCAAAAATAATGAGTTTATACCAGAAAAAAATCAACTGGAATTAATAATAAACGCCCTGGGAATATTAAAAGATGTTCCGACTGCACGTCTTGAAAGGGCTTTTGTAGAGCATTTGGATTGTTGCACCTATCGTTTGGATGCATGGCTACTTGGGTTTGTAAACATGCAGCTCAAAGCAATGCGATCCTGGAAAGAATCGAATGAGGGAAAAGAGGGCATTTACCTTGGTGCTTTTAATTGGCTTGAAGATGTGATCCCAGCAAATGAAAAACTTGAAACGGTCAAACTTAAAGCTGAAATCAAGAATTTATTTGATCCTGACAATAAGGGAGATATTAAAATAGATAGCAGCAATGCTGGGTATATACATGCACCTTCTCTCAATCATGCAGTTACTTCAGCCGTTTTGCGAAATGCTTATTTGTCAAATGCCAATCCGAAAGACCCTGAAATATATAAAGTAAATTTATCATCCGAGCGCGTCAGAATGGCATTATCGATTATTGAAGGCATTCAGCATGGCCAAAGTTTAGGGTCATTGCTGGGCTATCAACTTGAAAGGGGATTGCATGACAGACATGATGAAGCTGAGGTTGATATTTTTATCTATGAATTAAGGAAAGCATTTCCGCTGGCTGCTAATCGAATGAAAGAGACTGCAGAAAATGATGAAGACCTGGAATCGATATCCCAGATTGATGCAAGAAATGTGATTGATGGACTTGCCCTGGTAAATCATATCAAAAGCACCGGAAAATCAAAATACCCCTTTGGTAAGGAACTTAAAAAGGCTAATTCCAAGCAAAAAAAAGCAATAAACGCTGAAGTTGATCGCATTCTAAACATTAATGACGCAGTAGCCGACCTGGCCATATCAGAGAGTGTTCATCAAATAGTACAAGCAAATTATGACCGTGCGGCCGCATCACTGGACTCATATAGCAAGGGAACATTCCCGCAATTTCCGGATGTTATAAAAACCCCAAGAAGTGGTGTAACGTTGACCAACCGATTTGGAATTCATTTTCAAAGTGGCATCAGTCCCGATTCACGGGATAATAGCCTTAATCCCCGGGTAATTGCAGAACCTGTCATAAATGCTTTCCTGGAAAACATCCTTCCACCCCTGGAAAGAGTATTTATTGAAGCTAGCATTAATCAACCAGATTATTTAGAACACAATTCAGGTAATGATGATAGTAGCATCCCAAAGACCAAATCAAAAGAGAAGTTGAGTCTTCTTACTATTAGAAAATCAATAAAAGATCTTGGTTTAGCTCCGATTGACCTACTATATGTGCTTGATATCGAAAAAGAAAAAACACTTAGTGCTCTGGATGATTTCATGATGCACCAAGTTTTTGAAACGCAGATAGATGATGATAATAGTAGTTTAAGACCACGAGCTGATGTTGAAATAAATATCAATTATTCAAAGCAACTTTTTGATGAATCAGGGAAGCCACTCATTACCATTTTTGAATTGGCCCCATTAATCAAAAGTTTAAGATCACTTTTATTAAATTCAAGGCCTTTAAAGCCATCGGATTTAATGCTTCAAAATGAAATATCTACAGAGGATGATATTATCCTTAACTTGGGAAAATTGGAAAGAATAGGTAGGGTAAAAGATGACTTAAAAGGCCTCTTAGATAATAGTTCTGATGGAGAGTCGAAGTTTAAAGATGGTTTTCTTTCTTTAGTTACAATTGGTGATTTAGAATTAACCTCTGGCAACAAAGTAGAAATAATTGAAGGGATTGATTCATTTCTAGGTGATTATGTTGATTTGCTTTTCAAATTGAATCACTTCGGACTATGTGAAACCTGTATCGGTGATATCTATAATCGTAAAGCAGCGATTTTTTCATCAGTATATAAAAAGGTGGGAGATTATTTAATTCGTTGGAATGATAAAAAATCAAACTACAATGATTTGATGAACCAAATATTAAACACTAGGATTTCAGATAAGGAAAAAATCAAGATTTTACAAAATGCTCATAGAACCATTTCCACAGATTATCTGGCAGTGGATAAGGAAATGAATATTGGTCAGCTTGAAGAAATAGTTGTAAATAAGAAAAAGAAGTTTGATGACAAATTCACTGAAATAAATGACTTTTTAGAATACAATCATCAAAAAATTAGAGACCTATTTAAAGAGTTTGAAGAATTAAAGTCAGGCGATGATCCATTAAGTAAATACGATTTTGAACCACTTGAAATAATAGATTCCGAGCGCCAGGTTCTTATTTATGCTGAAGATATAGCAAAACAATTGCAAAATCTTAATACAGTTGTTTACAAAAAAATTGTAGCTATAGAAGAATTAGTTGGAGACATAAAAGAATTAATTGAAAATGGGAAAATATCTAATGAGGTTGTCAAATTAGAAGATCTTCAAAAAGCTGGAAAAATACTATTTGGTGAAGCCTTTCAAATGATCCCTGAATACAAGCTTCCAGATAATCACATGAATGAATTAAAGAAATGTTATAATGATCAGGAGCAACTGCTAAAATATCAGAAACAGGATTTACAAGTAGATTTTCCTATGGATGACTGGCTCTATGGTCTTGCCAGAGTGAGAGAAAAGATGGGTCATTGGGAAAACATCGTCATCTTATCGGAAAACTTTAAAAGTAAAACACAGGAATTGGCCCCTTTTCAGATTCCATATATCGACAACGACACATGGCTTGGGTTGTCTTTCCCGGATAGCTATTTAATAGAAAGTGAAAAATTACTTTATACTGCCTACCTGGATGAATTTAAACCGGTTGAAACGTTATGTGGAATTTTAGTTGATGAATGGATTGATTTAATACCGCAAAAGAAGGAAACAACAGGGCTTACGTTCCAAAGCAACCAACCAAATGCTGAACCTCCCCAAACCATGTTATTGGTTACCCCAACTAAATTTGATGGAAATTGGGCATGGGATGAAATTGTTAATTCAATGCACGAAACACTTGATTTAGCAAAGTTAAGATCCATTGAACCAAAGCATATCGATCAAACTTCTTATGCCCAGTTTATTCCGGCAACGCTTTCTACTGCAACCAGTAAATATGCCACCATTGGAATGATCTTCGACGGAATTGTTGAACAAATTAAAAAGAATGATAATGGCTAATCCGTATTTTTATAATGCATTGGTAAATAAAATCGATCCGACTATTGTGTGCTGGAACAGATTAGAAGGAAGGCCAAGGAGTGCAGATTTTTCACGCGCTTTAAAGGCCGAAGTACGGGATGCCCTTTGGATGATTTCTAAGCAGAGGATGCTTGGGGGATTTAAGGGAGAAGATTGCGGTTCTATTGTTTCGGCAAAAATTCACGCTAAAACTACTGGGCTTACAAAATATCAATCAGAAGAAGGTAGCTCTAAATCCTTTCCGTCAGACATTCCCTTGGAGGTCGAAGTTGAAAAACAGAAAATACCATTCAAATCAGGGGCTCAGGAAATATCATTGGACATTAGATTATTAATGGGCCGGCAGTGGCTGAAAATGCTCGATAAGAACCAGCCTGGTCTGAGAAGTTTCTTCATTGATAATTATACTATAACTTCTCCCGATCCAAATGAAGAATCCCATGCACAAGTATGCGGGCATATTGAGGTTTGGCAAAAATATGAAGCTGTCGCCAACAGATCGATTGATGGATATAGAGTATATCAGGATATGAAAAGTGGAGTTTTTTCCAGTAATATCAATATACCTGATGGCAAATTGGAAGAATTCAATAAATTGGCAAATAAGTTTATCAAATGGTTTGAAAATCTTTATTATCAGCCTAAAGAAGATGAAACCCAGGCATGGAAGCCATCTTATCTCGAATACCAATTTGACTGCTCTGCACCAGAAAGTGAAAAGGCGGAAAAAGTTTTTACTGCCAGTGAATATTATCATGGTAATCTCGATTGGTACAACCTTGATATAAGCAAAGAAAAGTCTAAAATTGATTTAACAAAAGAGTCTAAAACGAATCAAGATGTCAGAAAGACTTTTACACAAACCTTAGATCCTTCTCCGATAATTTTTCCTGGAATGCCGGATAATCGATGGTGGACTTTTGAAGATAGTAAAACGAATTTAGGAAACATTAAACCGGACACTACTGATATTAACCAATTAATGCTGCTTGATTTTGTTTTAAATTACTCCAACGACTGGTTTTTGGTTCCCATTACTTTCCCTATTGGTAGCATTGTCAATATAGAAGGCATAGTGACCAGGAATTCATTTGGAGAGCGATTCTGGATTGAGCCTACCGGACAGGGCAGTGATGAAGATTGGCAAAAATGGAGCATGTTTCACTTAAATACGAAGGGAGATATGGATATACCTTCTGATATGAGCCTTGTTTTATTGCCTGTAGCAGCTAAAGTTATGGAAGGAAAACCGTTAGAGGAGATTTATCTTATCAGAGATGAAGTAGCCAATATGGTTTGGGGAATCGAATCAATCGTGCAACTTGCCACAGGTCAAAGCAAACGTGGGAAAGAAGCAGCACTTGAATTAAAAGCGAAATACGAAAAATTATTTAACATTATTCCGGCTAACAATCAAGAATCTCAAGGCACTGTAAGTAAAAATGACGCTAAAATAAAGTATCAAATAGTAAACAGTGTTTCCGAAAATTGGATTCCCTTTATACCTGTACATAAAGCAGGTGATAGGAGAAACATCCAGCTTCAACGAACTGCAATGCCAAGAATTCTAAAGGGTGGAGGTAATATTAATCCTCCTGAAAAAATTGAACCCAGAACATCCATTTTAAGAGAAGGACTTGATGTGGATATAAAGGAAGCCTATTTCATTCATGAAGAAGAAATTCCAAGATCAGGAATTTTAGTCAGAAAAACTTACCAACGAACAAGGTGGACTAATGGTGAAGTTTTTACTTGGCTTGGAACAAGAAAATTAGTTGGACGCGGAGAAGGTAATAGCGGTCTTGCTTTTGATCAGATATTAAGCTTCGAATAATTAAACTCAGAAATAAAATTTTGATGGCATATTATTAATATAGCGATCTACAATAAATTGAAAATGAACCGAAAGAGTAACACTGGCTATAACAGCCGGTCATAAAACATTGCGCGAATAGTGGTATATATGAGCAACATAACATTTAATCAGAGGTTAGTGGACTGATAAGTTTGTGCTTCAAAATGCGCAACGTTTCATACCGGCAAACCGTTAAACCACCTTCAGATGATAATGGTCGTTTGCTATGGCATGCATTGGGTGCACAAACTACCGCTTTAATTCACGAACACATTCATGTTGCTGGAATCAATCATGACATGGAGGAAATGGTTTTAGATGCAGATGTGATTGAAAACCTGATGAATAAAAAGAATCCGAAAGAAGCTGAACGCATCGTGAAGATTCTAATTGGACGATTTAAAAAGAATCCTGGCGATCCAAAGTTCAAAGCACTTGGGGAGCGTCTTGAAGCACTTAGAGACAAAGCAGAGCAAGGTTTAATAAGCAGCGTTGAATTCATCAAGCAATTATGTGAATTAGCAAAAGATACGTTGAGGTCTGAACGAGAAATTATTTCCACACAAGAACAGAAGTCTGCAAAAGCTGCATTGACCGAATTGTTCTTAGAAATGAAAACCGACCAGACTCCTGCAATTGTTGAACGTATCGTTAATGAAATAGATGAAATCGTCAAGATTGTCCGTTTTGATGGCTGGCAGACTTCCGTGACGGGAGAAAGAGAAGTACAGAAATCGTTGAGAAAAACTTTGCTGAAGTACAAGCTTCATAAGGAAAAAAAATTATTTAATCGGGCTTATGAGTATATAAAGGAATACTATTAAAGACTTATGAAAGATATTATTATCAGGATTAGAAACTTTTATTCGAGTGACATTGTTTTTTTATCTGATCGTAATGAATACTATCATTTCGCGTTGTCAATTATAACAATTGTTATTACACTTCTATTAGATTACAGTTTTATTAACATCATTATATTAATTGCCTTTAATATAATTTTATATGCTATAAATGGGGGAATTACAATACTCACCCTTTCCTTTTATTTAGCTAATGGTCAATTTAATAAGGTAGAAAGGATTTCAATTAAAGCCATAAATAGAGGGTTAAACCATAGATACGTTAATAGAGCATTAGCTCTAGCGTATGTTAATCAAAATAAGAACCTTAAAGTAGCATTGGATATATTTCAAGAGACCCTAAAAGTTAAAAAGTTCATTTCTCCGGATAGTGCTTCTGACTATGGATGGGTGTGCATGATGAACAAAGAATATGAAAAGGCACATAAGCTCCTAATGGATGCAAATAAGAAAAATAAAAGTAGAAATATACCTTTAAAGTTAAGAGTAGGCTTATCATATTTTTTTCTTAATGATTATACCAATGCCTTTAATGCAATCAAAAAGTTTATCCATAAAAACAGGAGGGTTATATTAAGTGATTATGAGAATGCACTTTTTAATGCTGTTTACAAAATAATTCAGGGAAAGCCATTTGAATTAGTTAAAATACTCAGAGAAAGCAATATGACTAAGTCTATTAGTAGTAGTTTCCAAGATAAAATTGATAATTATGCACTTTTATTTATTATGCTTTCTTCAACATCACTTTATTTTATTTTTCATATACCTATTGATCGCTATCTTGTTTCAAAGATCAGTAACCTTATTTTGTTTGAAAGTGATACTTTACTTAAAGAATATGCAAACTTTAGCATTAAATATTTAGTATTCGGAGGAATCTTATCTTTTACTATTTTCAGTTACCTTATTTTACTTTTCTTCAAGTTAGTTGATAAAATTTCCTTTACTAAGATCTATTTTAGAAAAGCCTTTAACTCTAAACTCACTTCCAAAATCTTCTCGAGCTTTTATAAAGCGCTGAATAACCTAAAGATTGCAATTGCTAGCATATTATTTTTGGTATTATTAATAATCCCCATACAATTATTTTCACTTTCTAATGAAAACTATTTAGAGAAAAAACAAATTTTCGAATCTATAGTTAATCACTTAGATTTAATAACACTTCTAATTATTTCATTGAGTGGTATTATTTATATTACATATATATTCAAATACGCCCTTAAAAACCCTAAGAGCAAGAAGTTTATATCAATAGTATCAACTATTTTTATACTTGAATTACTGTTATTAGGGCTTGTCTTAAACGTTTTTGATTTCACCTTTCCATATGTTTGGGAATATTTTTTACATCTAAGTATGAGTTTATATGTTTTTATTGGAGAGTTCAATGGTCTTGATGGAGTAAAGCTTCAACAATTAGCAATTCCAGTAGAAGGAGAAGCATTTAGATTTTTAGATATGATACGTGAAACGGTTTTACTTAAGCTAATGAGTACATTCAATTTAATACTATACGTATATAGTGCATTTCTTATTTTGTCAATTATTATAATGAAAGGTATTAAGCGTACCTCCTCAAGCATAGGGCTTTCTGTTTCAGTTGCAATTATAGATTATATCATGACAAATAACCTCAATGAATTACAGGGTATAAATGGAATTTTAGAGTCAATTTGGAATAAAGAACTGGTTACTTTTCTGTTTATTTTTGTTTTCGTTGAGTATAATCCCTTTAGAAGCAGGAATAAAAAAGTTGAACTTAACTTACAGGACATCAATGGAGTTGGTCCTAAAGTAGAGCAAGAGTTGAATCAGCTTGGCATAGTATCGGTTTATGAATTAGCTGAATTGAATATTGATACTTATTCAGTTTTTATTAGACACAACTTAATAACCTCCAATATTACACCTAGTCACTTGGGTAAACTTGTTGATTCATCTAAAACATTAATCTTAAATAAAAGTGAAGTGTTCAATTTTGATTAAATTAGAATGGACATGTTTACTCCATAAAGGAAAAAAGATGGTTGAAATCAAGAAAAGAATAGGCCAGCGCACACTTGTAAGCACATTTGCAGGTCGCACAAAGCCAACGCTCGACCAAAACTTGCAAAAGAGCTTCCAAGTCTCTGCCCGAGAAAAGAGAAATTTTAAAAAATGCCCCACCGCACAGGTGGTCATAGAAAATGAGGACTAAAATGAAAATAAAGCACGAACGCACAACAAATAAGACTTAAACGCAGCTGCCAGACATAACGCCTTGAACAGCGGGAATCTTTCGGGCGGCTGCGATTTAAGTCGGTGTTGAACGGA
This sequence comes from Bacteroidales bacterium, assembly GCA_014860585.1. Lineage (NCBI taxonomy): Bacteria > Pseudomonadati > Bacteroidota > Bacteroidia > Bacteroidales > Bacteroidales bacterium. The sequence goes on from JACZJL010000188.1 coordinate 22,608, forward strand.
ACCTCCAGAACCGGCAGTGTTTATTATGGAGATTCAATGTTAGCGGAATTGGTTTTCGTGGTTTTAATCAGCGGTTGTGATCTGGTTTTTGGGTTCAGGTGATTACTTTGAGCATCATTTTTCTTTTGATTATTGCCAGATTTCAACGGTTTTTAATCCATAACTTAGCAACATGGCAAAGGAGTAGCTATCCCTTCCGCATGGAGAGTTTCAGACAGCGCACCTTTGAAGTGCTTTTTGCCGGATGTTTATGGCTGCAGGTGGTGAGCGAGGTAAAATAACTTCAATGGTTTTCATCTTTCCAGTTTGGCAACAGGGACAAACCTCCGGGTCGGACTTCAAGCGTTGGCGGCACACTTCCTGCCAGGTGAGTTTGGGCACTGGAATAGTTTCAGCAGTAGAGTTGTTTACCTGTTTTCCCTGTAATTCCGGTAGTTCGGTTGCCTTTCGGCGTGATGAGAGAAAACCAATTGCACAATCAATAAAAAAAATCGCTACTTTTGTAATGCTTCGTCCGTAGTTCTGCATGGCGCTTTTGCTGCGCTGACGAAGGGTAAGCGTTCTTTCGAAAGTTTGATAAGTCTGAGCAAAACCAGGC
>JACZJL010000189.1 GCA_014860585.1 Bacteroidales bacterium
TCCGTGGCGAAACCACCGTAATTGCCCCCGGCATCAATGCCAAGATGAACGAAGTGCAGGCCGCCATGGGATTGTTGCAGTTAAAACACATTGACCGGAACATTGAAAAACGCCGCCAGATCACCATCCAATACCGCGAACAGCTAAAAGACATTCCCGGTATAACCTGCATAAACGACCTTCCCGGTGTGAAACACTGCTACTCTTATTTCCCGGTTTTTGTGGATCAAGAAAAATACGGTTTAAGCCGCGATGCCTTGTACGACAAACTAAAACAACACAATATTTATGGCCGCCGCTACTTCTATCCCCTTATCAGCCAGTTTTCCGCTTACCGCAATCTCGAATCCGCTCTTCACGGCAAATTGCCGGTAGCTGAAACAATTACCGAAAAAGTGATATGCTTGCCGCTGTATCCCGAGCTTGAATTATTGTCCGTAGAGGACATTTGCAATATTCTACACCAGGCCTGATCATTTTTAATGTTTAAGTTGTTATGATGTTTAATGGCAAATTAAATCTAAAGGCTTAATGAAAAAAATTATTATCAATTTCTGCCCTAACGGCATGGTACCAACAAAAGCCATGACCCCTCATGTCCCTGTTTCACCGCAGGAAATCGTTGAGCAAACCCATCAGGCTTATGAGTTGGGCATCACTATTGCCCATCTTCATGCCCGAAATGAGGACGGATCACCAACTTATAAATCCACTGTTTACCGGGCTATTTTTGAGGGTGTTCGCACGCATTGTCCTGATCTCATAATTTGCGGCAGTAGTTCCGGACGCAACTGGCCTGAATTTGAAAAGAGGTCTGAAGTGATTGAACTGAAACCTGATATGTGCTCTCTTACACTCTCTTCTTTGAACTTCATAAGACAGGCCAGCCTTAATGAGCCCGATATGATTGTCAAACTCGCTGAAAAGATGAAAGAATATGGCGTTGTTCCTGAACTCGAATGTTTTGATCTGGGAATGATCAACTATGGCCTTTATTTGATCAATAAAGGAACTGCAGAAGGTCCTTATTATTGGAACTTGTTATTTGGAAACATTGCCGGATTCCAGGCCAGCTTTGCCCAAATGGGAACGGCCATTAACATGATTCCGCATGGTCATTATATTGGCTTAGCTGGTTTGGCGGGTGATCAGTTGCCTGTGACTGCTGCCGCCATTGCCATGGGATATGGCGTGAGGGTTGGTATTGAAGATAACATCTGGTGGGATGGAGCCCGAACCCGGCTTGCGACAAATATTGAACTGGTAAATCGGATACATCATATTATTGAGCTTCACGGTTCAAGCTTGATGACAGCAAAGGAGTTTGGGGAGATGGGGTTCTATAACAGGAAAAAATAAAAAAATGCTATGATTACGAAAAATAATTTTTTTGAGCTGTTATGAAGAAATTTATAGAGTGGTTCATTATCAATGACATAGTAAAGATCAGAAAATATGGATTGGTCTCGCACCTTAAGTATTTGTTTAGTTATGCCAAAACAATTGTCCATATTCAGATTGACTTAAACAGGCTACAAAAATTACCAGACATTTCTCCGCTTATAGTGCGTGAATTATCTCTGAATGACGAAAACGATTTAAATACCTGGGCTGATATTATATATTTAGCTTTCGATGAGGAACAATATGATGCTTTGCTGGCAAAGGATAAACTTACAAATCATGATTTCCTGAAGGTTAAAAAGGTATTTCTGGTTTTTGACGGGACCAAATGCATTGGTACTGTGTCAGCGGCTGTTTTTAAAAGCAATCCCAACATTGCCAGTGGTTGCAGATTTGCTGTACATCCGGATTATCAAGGTAAAGGACTGGGCAAGTATTTGTACCTTTTAATTCTGCATGTTCTGAAAGATGAAGGGTATAATTATTTTGAGAGCACCATGGCCATAAAGCGGGAAACATCGTTTATCGTAAAATTTAAACTGGGCTTTTACCCACAGCTCAACAGAAGATATGTTCAATACAAAAATCAAAAGCGGTTTTTTCTGGTTAGGCTTGCAGCCAATTATAGACTTTATCGGCTATGGCGCCAGTACAAGAAAACAATAAATGAAAAATACCTCACCGGATAACAGCCAGAATCTCCTGAAAAATATTACAGCATCATATATTGCAAAGCTGTACAAAAAACTAAAAAGCCGACAACTGAGTGCTCATTAACATTCCATTGAGTGCTGGCCTGATAATCTTAACACAATGAAAAATGCAATCGTTCTCGGTGGAACCCATGATCATATCAGGTTAATCGAAATCCTGAAGGAAAAGGGGTATTACACTTATTTGATTGATTACCTTGAAAATCCACCTGCCCGCAAATTTGCTGATGAGCATATCCGGGAAAGTGCTCTGGATAAAGAGAAGGTTTTGGAAATTGCCATTAAAAATAAGTCTGAGTTAACAATAGCTCTTTGCATTGATCAGGCTTTGTTATCAATGGCTTATGTTTCTGAAAAAATGGGAACACCTTGTTATTTGTGTTTTGAAAAGGCTCTTTCTTTAACCAACAAGGCCCTAATGAAAAATATTATGCGGCAAAGTGGTATTCCAACTTCCGATTTTTTAATTATCAAAATTGCCTCAGACCTGACTGATATAAAATTTGGCCTTCCTTATGTGGTTAAGCCAGCAGATAGTAATAGTAGTAAAGGCATTTCCAAGATAGAGAACAAAGATCATTTATTAAATGCATTTATTAGAGCAAAAGAATTTTCAAGTACAAATGAGGTCATTTTAGAGCAGTTTAAAGAAGGTGTTGAGTATTCAGTTGATTTCTTTATTAAAGCAAGTATGCCTCAATTACTGCTCATTACAAAATATTCAAAATCCAAAATACACAGCAATAAATTTATTATCACTCAAAGCTACTCACCAACTGACTTTCCAAGTAACCTAATACCAAAATTGCATCAAATCGCCTCAAATATTTCCAAGGCTTTTCGCATATCTGATGGCCCTTTGTTTATTCAATTATTAAGAAATGATAATGATATCAATATTGTGGAATTCAGTTCCAGGATTGGAGGTGGCTCAAAACATCACTTTATGAAGCGCGTCAATGGTTTTGATTATTTAAAGCATTTGATTGAATTTACGCTAGGAAAGAATCCATCAATTGAACTTAACCATACCAATAGTTTTACTGGAATAAATTTCGTGTATGCAAACAAAGGAGCGATGATCTCATTGGAGGGTTTTGATAAAGCGGTAAAAACTGGTCTGATTGCTGAATATTTTAACTATAAAACAATTGGTTCTGATATATCTGGTTCTGAAAGTAGTGCTGATAGATTGTTAGGTTTTATTGTGGAAGGGAACAGTTTTGAGGAACTTGTGAATAAATCCAAAATTGTTGACAGCCAACTTAGGGTTCTGGATAAAAATGGTAATGACATAATGATTCATGATTTGTATTTCTAATTATTATGAAAAGAAAAAGGATTACAGTTATCGGCGCAGGAAATGGAGGTCAGGCAATGGCTGGTTTTCTTGCCATGACAGGCCATGCAGTTAATCTATATACCAGGTCGGCTAGTAATTACCTCATTACCAGTAGAAAAAATAAAATAACTTTGAAAGGGGCCATTGCTGGCGTGGGGGTTGTCAGTTGTATTACTGATAATATTGAAATGGCTATAAAAGGCTCCGAAATAATCCTGATAGCAACCACTGCAGATGTACATAAAATTATTGCACAACAAATTGCTCCTCATATATCTCCAAACCAAATAATAGTGTTAAACCCGGGACGAACATTTGGTGCAATCGAGGTTAGGGTGGAATTGGAAAGATTAAGTCAGAGCGCGAAAGATGTTGTTATTGGCGAAGCACAATCTCTGGTTTACGCATGTCGTGCATCGGAATTTGGAACGGTAAATATTATCGGTAAAAAAGATAAGGTTTTGATTGCGGCATATCCAAGAAAAGACAACAAAGCGGTTATGAATGTCATGAACGAACTTTTTGATTGTTTTGAAGAAGCTGATAGTGTTCTTACTACATCGTTAGAAAATATTGGCGCTATATTCCATCCTTCTGTCGTTCTATTTAATGCCGCGGCAATTGAAAGAGGAAACGATTTTTTCTTTTATAATGACATGACACCTGCTATTGCAGATTTTTTACTCTGCATTGATGAAGAGAGATTGAATGTTGGAAAAGCGCTTGGCCTTAAACTTATGGGTATTGAAAAGTGGGTTTCATACGCCTACCCGAATATTCAAGGCTCTGATTTGTGTGAAAAAATGCGAAATAATCCGGCTTATTTCAAAATTTTGGCTCCTAAAAGCATCGGCTCAAGACTTATAACAGAGGATGTACCTACTGGACTAGTACCTATTTCCCAGGTTGGCGATTTTGTAGGTGTAAGCACATCGTTAATGAAATCTGTCATTCATATTTGTTCAAGCCTTGTCGGAATAAATTTCTGGAAAACCGGCAGAAATATTGACAGCCTTGGATTAACAAATAAGTCTAAGAATCAGTTTTTTAATCAACTTTAATTATAAATAAATGAAGAAAATTGCTTCGTTAATATCAACAGGAAACCTCGGCGACAATATTATAGAGAAAAAAAGTTTCTATGAGGGTTTAAAGCAGAAAATTGACTTTTTAGCAGCAGATGCAGGTACTGCTGATGCAGGACCTACTTTTTTGGGATCAGATTCTCCGCATAATCCAAAAGAGTGGGAAGAACATGACCTGGAGTTGCTTTTACTTGCTTCAAGAGAAAGGGACATACCAATGATTGTAGGTTCGTGCAGTACAACCGGTACAAATAGTGCAGTAAAACGGTATGCCGACATTGTTAGAAACCTTGCTAAAAAGCACAATTTAAAGCCATTTAAAATGGCTCTTATTTACAGTGAAGTAAGTAAGGATTATTTGTTCGAGCGCATCAAAACAGGAAAAATTGAACCGTTGAATGCTCCAGAGGAACTAAATCATAAAACCATCGAAGAGACTTCTTTTGTAACCGCATCAATGGGAGTGGAACAAATCATACATGCACTTTCAAATGGTGCTGATGTAGTGCTTGCTGGTCGAGCCTGCGACGATGCTGTAATTGCAGCTTACCCAATATTTTTAGGGTTCGACAAAGGTATTAGCCTTCACATGGGCAAGGCGGCTGAATGTGCTTCTTTGGTTTGCTGGCCCCAAAAGGTTAAAGAGTCAATTATTGCCACCACCTATGAAAAGTTCTTTGAAATTGAACCGATGCATCCGGATCAAAGTGCTACACCACATAGTGTTGCAGCACATTCGATGTATGAAAGAACCAATCCGTTTTTTCAAGGTGTACCTGGTGGTATTCTTGATATGACTGTTAGCAGTTTTGAGGCCGTAACTAATAGGATTACAAGGGTTAGTGGCAGCAAGTTTGTTCCTTCTGCTGACGGAATTTATAAAGTAAAATTAGAAGGTGCAGGATTCGCGGGTTTCCGGGTTTACCATGTTGTTGGTATCAGGGATAACAACGCTATACGGTATATTGATAAAATTCTTCAAGATACTTATGACAAAGTTTCAGATGTGGTTTATCAATACAGAAAGGATGAGGACTATCAGTTAAAATTTCACGTTTATGGCAAAGATGCCATTATGAAAAACCTTGAGCCAGAAAACGTTATTTCTTCTAATGAGTTATGTGTTATAATTGAAGCAGTTGCCAGGTCGGAAGAAATTGCTACTACTGTTGTAAAAGCTGCTAAATTCAGGTTTTTTTACATGAGCTATCCCGGACAAATGAATTCATCGGGAGGATCAGTAGCATTATTGACAGATGAACCACTTTACCCTAAAAATAAGTGCTACAAGTGGACAATTGATCACCTATTGCCATTAGATAACCCTTTGGATGCGAATATTTTTAAGTTTCACTTTGAAATAGTTGATGGCAATGAATGATAAATTTATTCTTGAGAAGCTTGTTAATTACTACATAGCATTAGATTTAGCGAATACCCCTGATGATGTTTTGCATAAAGCAAAAATGTCATTTCTCGATTATCTATTTGTATATATCGTCGGTTACAACAAAGGCATGCTTACACAGCCTATCCTTGATTATGTTAAAATAAGAACCAAAAATAGTGAAGTTAGCATACTTTTATCAGGTATAAAGACCGATCTTGAATTTGCTATACTTTCATCTGGACTCATTGCACATTCAGTAGAACTTGATGATGGACACCGTTTTGGAACCGCTCATCCTGCCGTTGTTGTTATTCCAACAGCACTAGCATTCGGTGAAAAGTTAAATAGTTCATTTGGAGAAATATTAAAAGCCATTATCGTTGGCTATGACATAATGCTAAGGCTATCAAGATCAATCAATCCTTCACATCTGAGAAGAGGTTTTCATTCAACAAGTACAACAGGTACAATAGGTTCGGCGGCAACAGCATCTGTATTAATGGGTTTTAATAATGAACAAATGCAGGCTGCAATTGCAATATCAGGTCTGTTTAGCTCTGGCTTACAGGAAATGCTTCACAGCAATCCCTCCTCAAAAGCATTACAAGTAGGACGTTCTGCCCAATCGGGTGCAACAGCAGCGCTCTTAGCAGAATTGGGAGCAAAAGGGCCTATTTCATTATTTGAAGGACAGCATGGATGGATTAAAGCAATGTCTGATTCTTACAACGAAAATGACCTTTTGGGTGAATTTGGAAGCAGGTGGGAGATATTAAACACTTATACCAAACTGTATCCAACATGCAGGCACTGCCATCATGCAATAGATTTAGCAATTGAAGCTTATCACAAAGGATTTAATCTTGAAAACATAGCTGAATGTCGCCTGATTACCTACTCACTCGGTATCGCTGAAGTTGGGATGATAAGACAACCTGAAAACACTGAAGAAGCAATGTTTTCAATTTGTTATGCTGTTGCACTTGCATTATATAAAGGTAATGTTACGTATGAAATGCTCGAGGAAAACATCACCAACCCAGCAATACTCAACTTTGTTTTAAAGATCATTGTTGAATCTGATTCAGAAATGGATAGAAAATATCCCGTAGAAAGGGCTTGTATTATTGAGTTAACAGAAATTGAAGGTGGTAAACAGACGCTGAGTACTCATTTGCCAAAAGGTGAACCAGATACAGCATTATCCAATCAAGAATATTTAGAAAAATTTTATTCCATCACAGAACGATATATTCCAAAATCAAATGTTTGGGAACTATATGAATTGGTAATGAAATCAGACCTTAGCAACAGTATTATAAAGAATATTTTATCATTAATCAAATAAATAAAGCCAATGAAACTTCAGGAGTTAGCCCGCACCATCAGAAGTAAAAATGCCGGTTCCTTTATGATAACGGTAGAAATAATCTTTGATGATCCCGACATCTATTTTGCCATTAAAGAAAAAAAATTAATTACCCAAAAGACCATCGCTGATGCCTATAAGATTCCATTAGAGTCAATTCAGGATTTTGTTTATTACGATCCGGGTCTTGGTGTCAAAGCAAATTTCCAAAGACTTATCCCAAGCGGTGGCCCGTTTGAGACTGATGTTTATGGATGTCAACAATATGCTCCATTGCTAAACATTGATATTAATATTTGAAAATAGTTTATATGATTTTGTCTCACAAATTCAAATTCATTTTCATTAAATCCGCAAAAGTTGGTAGTACAAGCATTGAATTGATGCTCGATAAGGTATGTCGACCAGAGGATGTTTTTACCCCCCATTGGACACCTGAGGAAAATTTATGCTATCGAAACTATAATGGCGTTTTTAACCCATTTCCTGAAATACTAACCAGAATAAGAGGTTGTGGATCATTGAACAATATTGGGAATCATCATACCTGGAAAAATATTACGGCTAAAATAATGTTCTTCGAAAACATCCCGGCGTGGCAGATCAAATGTCGTTTACCCAAGTCAATCTGGAATAATTATTACAAATTTACCATCGAACGTAATCCATGGGATAAGTGCGTTTCAAGATATTTCCAAAGCAAAGGGATTTTTGAACCAAAATATGGTAAGGAATTAACTTTTCCGAGCTGGTTTGAATATTTTGAGAATAGGCTGAAAACTCCTTGGGTTACTACTGCATGGGGTTCTGAAGCACCATACAATTACCCCCGTTATGCCAATCCATGGACTGATGAAATCCTTGTAGATAAAATTTGCCGGTACGAAAATCTTGAAGAAGAATTAGCGGATGTGTTTAATATGCTTAGAGTACCTTTTGGGGGATTGAACGATTACCACGCCAAAGCAAATTATAGGACTGACAGAACACATTATTCTGAGTTCTTTGCTGAAAAGAAGCATCAGCCTTACATCGAAGAGATTGCTAAGGTGTTTAAAAAAGAAATTGATTTAATGAATTACAAATTCTGATAGCATACCCGAATATTCAAGTTAAAATTAAGTCGATCTAACGTTTTTTATGAACATCTCCATCATCGGCGCAGGCAACGGCGGACAAGCCATGGCAGGGCATTTTGCCATGCTGGGGCATGAAGTGTGCCTTTACAATCGTTCGGCAGATCGCATCCGGCAACTTTGTGAAAGCAAAGAAATAATACTCAGGGAAGCCTTAAGCGGAAGCGCTCACATCCATAAACTCTCTTGCAACCTGAATGAGGCTTTAGATTACGCTGACCTTATCATGGTTACCACCACTGCTGATGCCCACCATGATCTTGCTAATAGTATGGCTGAATTTCTGAGGGACGGACAAACCATCGTATTAAATCCCGGCAGAACATTAGGAGCTTATGAGTTCAGCACCATTGTGCACAAAAAAACCAATAAGGCTGTTACCATCGCCGAGGCCCAAAGCCTCATTTATGCCTGCCGGGTGGAAACGCCCAGTACAGTTAGGGTAATCGGCGTGAAAGACCATGTGCTGCTGGCAGCCTGTCCGGCAAGTGATACACACCATGTACTACATACGTTGAACGCGATTTACCCTTGTTTTGTGAAAGCAGAAAATGTACTCGTTACCAGTCTCGAAAACATTGGGGCAATTTTTCATCCTGCAGTGGTGATGTTCAATGCTGCCACTATTGAACGCGGACAGGGATTTTATTTCTATAATGATATGACTCCGGCAATTGCTGATTTTCTGGAACAACTGGACGCGGAGCGCCTGAATATCGGAAAAGCTTTTGGGATCAATCTCAAGCCAGCCGTGGAATGGGTTTCGTTTGCCTACAAGGGAATTCAAGGCAATACACTGTGTGAAAAAATGCGTAACAACCCTGCCTATTTTAAAATCCTCGCGCCTGCTGCATTAAACAGCCGTTTGTTGCTGGAAGATATACCCACAGGCATTCTTCCGTTTATCGAACTGGCCGGAATGGTGGGCGTAAAAGTCCCACTGATGGAGTCAGTGTTCAATGTTTCTCAGGCATTGCTGAAAAAAGAATTCAGAAAAACAGGCCGCACGCTCGAACGGCTAGGGCTTGAAGGCGTTTCAGCCAAAGCTTTTTTGAAAAGTTTGTAATTATGTCAAAAGCACTGCACGATAGCGAAGTTTTTGGTTTCATCAAACCCAAAGTGGATGTGCACACATTGGGAATTTCCGTTATTGCAGGACTGCTCAACGATTGCGGATACAAAACAGTGGTCGGTGGCGCCGATGTGGCCGGTGCAACTAATGAGATTGCCAAACTCGAGAACCTTTCGTTTATCCTGAAATGGATAAGTTCAAATGGCATTACCCGGCTTGGATTCAGCTACCGCCTCGATCCGCAAAATGCACGTCATGCCTTTGGAAAAATGTTTCATCTTCTGCGTGAGAGCAACATCTTCTCTGAACAGGGCGGCTCGGTGCGTGGAATCTATTTCGCCGGTTTACCCGAAGCCTGCCGGCTCATACAAAATGATTACAATGAAGAGGTTCCGGTGTTTCTGGGTGATGAAACCCCGATGGAAACCCTGAAAAAAATGGGCGTTCCTGAGCATAAGATCCCAAAGTCCGTTACAGAGGGATCGGCCTACGACACCGAACGAATGAACTTTGCCAGAGCTTTGATCGAAAAAGGAGACTATCATTTTCAGCAGCCTTTATCCCGGCATAAGTATCCGGATTACGGAACCCGCCATGATACGTTGGCTGAGCGCATCCTTCATAACCGCAAGCGAGGCAATACACCTCTCATGCGTGTACATGTTGGTCCCTATCAGCCCAATTATGAGGAGGCTAAGAGGGAGTTTAATGCGTGGCTTAGAACACTGGCTGAAACAGGTTTTCTCGATATTGTTTCGGTGGGTTCCTCCCAACTAAGCCAAAGCGATTTTAGAACCGATTGGGGCAATCGTCCAAATGGTG
>JACZJL010000190.1 GCA_014860585.1 Bacteroidales bacterium
AACCGATTCGTTATTGGTGGGCAAAGAACCCAATTCGATGGTGTTGGATGCTGCCGGCAAATTGTGGGTGCTGTGCAGTGGCGGGTTTATGGCTGAAGAATTTCCGACTTTGCACCGGATCAACCCGCAATCGTTGGAAACTGAGGCTGTCTTTACATTTCCCGATATTCAAACCTCGCCGTCCTCACTCTGCATCAACGGAACCGGCGATACACTTTATTATCTGAACCAGGGAGTTTACCGGATGCCAACTTCAGGTAATGCATTACCCGAATCTCAATTCATCGGTCAGAATGGCCGCCTGTTCTATACGTTGGGAGTTGGTCCCCGAACCTCCGACATCCTCGTAAGCGACGCCATTGATTACCAGCAACGTGGCGCAGTGCTTCATTACAGTTCAAAAGGTGAATTAATGGGCACATTTAACGCAGGGATTATTCCAGGGAGATTTGTTTTTAATTAAAAATCTTCAAAACCCTGACAGGTGCTGCGCACCCTGTCAGGGTTATTGATCTGGTTTTGATTATGGCCGTAGAGACAAGGCATGCCTTGTCTCTACGACTACTCTATTTCGATTCCTGTCCTTTTGATTTCATTCAAAAAGCCTGGCTGATCATTGTTTTTGTCAATCAGAATTGGCTCGATTCTATCGTCAATTTTCCGGCGCAGTTTCCATAAAAGGGGGTTAACAGAAAAAAAGTCTCCTGAAACACCATTTACTACCACCGCCACATCAATATCGCTATCGTCCCTGCCTGCATCCTTTGCATATGAACCATAAAGGTAAACTGTATCAAGATCAAAATGCTTAGCTAACAAGAGTTTGTATTGCTTAACGAGATTTATAGCTTCTTTTTTATCCATATCTGCAATGCTTTAGTTTGTTCAATTAGCTCCACACATTTCTGATGTGTCAAACTTTTTAATAACCTTTCTTTGTGGGATGGATACCTGGCTTCGATGTTTAAAGGTTCAACCTGGTCAATAAAATCCGTCTGAATTTCTGTAAACTGCTCATAAAAATCACCCTTTTTCGCCAAATATGATAAACTGTGCGAGTATGGCGGTGTTTCTGGCTTTGACGCTGTGAAATAGGCTTTGAAAATTTTCTCGATGGACTGATGACACATAAAGCCGACATACAAATATCTCTTGCTATTTAGCATTGCTACAGCTGTTTCCAGATCATAATCAGAAAGCTCAAGCCAATATTGTACCTATTCATCCATAATTTGCGATTAGAGAATTCAAAGATAGTTTCTTTTTCAAAATCAACGTTTGAGGTCACTTAAGCACCAGTGTAAACCTTGATTCTAAGGTTACAACCTGATTTCAAATTCATGTTAGTTGTTTTGAAGCCTTACAGGGCTTGGCATTCCATAACATTCACAATCATGTTTTTTTTTCTAATAATGGATAAAGGGATTTTCGATTGATAATATATTTATTCATCATTTCTGAGGCATCGGACGCTAATTCCGCTCGTTTTATATCCTTCCTGGCGGTAAACAACTGCCGTGTCATAGACCATGTAACGTAGCCAAGATAGTGTAGGTGGTCCCAGTGTTGAAGACCACCAAAACCCGAGGTCTCCTATGCCATAAAATGCCCCATCAATGAAACGGTATCCGCCTGGAAGTGCAGAAAAGCCAAACTCATCAAATCCGCTGTGGGTAATATTTTGGTTCCAACGTGGATGCATCGTTGTATTGCAGTCGCCACCCATTGGTGAATTTACCTGGCGACAGGACTTGAGGGCGTTAGCGGCTCCTAAGGGGTTTCCTGATTGATTTGGGTAACCCTGTGCTACCACATAATCAACCAAATGTATCCAATCAGCATCAGTCGGCATAGACCATCCTTCGGGACAAATGCCCTGAGTTCCTAAACTATTGGTGTAGTTCATCATTTCGTCCCATTGGTATAAGCCACCATAAATATCGCAGCTTGCTTCGTCATTATTATAACAGTATTTTTCAATAATGCCATTATCTTCCATTTCCTGAGTGACATTGATCATTGTTCCAATGTTTAGGTTTTCTGCCATCCAGCATTGGGCTCCTAGTTGAACGGTGGCATAGGATTGGCCATCGCGCCGATCAACCAATGTGTCTCCACAGTTAAAGCCACCCTGGTCTTTAATAAAATTTGCAGTCAGGGTAATATCCTGCGCTGGCATGGTATAAGTAAAATTTGCCAATTCGCTCACAATTCCATCGTCATCTGTCCAGTTGACAAACTCCCAACCGGGGTTGGCAGTTGCAGAGATATTGACAACCTCCCCAGCTTCGTATTGTCCTTCACCAGATACTGTTCCGGCATCCGAAGGTTCGGCTTCGAGGGTTAGTTGGTAAGTTGTTGGGGGTAAATCATCTCTCAGACAGCGCACGCTGAAACCATACTCTTTAAAATAACTGTACATGATTACATTGGCTTCGTAGTGATACATGTGGTGATTCCAGGCGCTGATTGGTATGGTTTCAGTTGATGACCACCATCCTCCGTACCCCCATAGATAAGCGAAAAGTCCATTGGCTACGCGATAGCCACCCGGAAGGGCTGAAAATCCAAATGCATCAAATCCGTGATGAGTGCCGTGAGCGCTCCATCTCGGATGTTCGGTGGTGTTGCAACCACCACCTAAAGGTGAATCCAACTGACGACAGGATTTAAGTGCATTGCCCGCGCCATTTGGATCATTCCATTGATTTGGGTAACCCTGCGAAACCGCAAAATTGATCAGTTGTGTCCAACTATCCCATGAAGGAACATGCCAACCTTCCGGGCAAAGTTCGTTGGGATCAACTATTGCAAACCAGTTATACAACGCGCCGTAGCTCTCTTTCCATTCGATCAGGTTGCCATACCAGGAATATGCGCCGGTTGTAAGATTGGTCCAATCGTCGCCATTAGTTACATTTGGAATAGGCGTTCCATTTCTGAAGGTTGTTGTTTTCAGGTTTTCCTTCATCCAACATTGTTCGCCAATTAAAACAGTGTTGTAAACGTTGCCGTCTATATCCGAAACAGTCGGGGTTCCGGGACAGGATGTTCCTGTAAAATTAAAATGATAGGTTCTGTCACCTGTGGGAGAACTGCTGATAACCCGCTCTCCGATGTTGGCAAATGCCGTGAATTTCAAGAGGTCGCCGAGGTAATAAACAAAACCGGTTTCTTCATTTTCTGATTTATATTGCTCAAAACCTGATTTTACTCCATTGTATTTCAATGCGCAATTTTTCGGTGATGATGATTGTGCCGGAGTGTTGATCATTTTGATTGTTTGGCTGTGATGATCAGTGCGGGCAGTTAAAAAATAGAGACTTTCCGTGCCAGGGTAAAATGTAAAGGAATGATTGCCCCGATCTAACAGGAATTTTCGGTTCAGCAAATCCCTTCCCAGTATATCACTCACGATGACCCTGACATTTTCGGTTTCAGGTATAAAAAGATCAACGGTCGTTTCGCCACCGAGCGGATTTGGGTAGTTTTGGGAAAGGTAAAACCCATCGCCGCCGATGTTGAGGTTTTCATTGATACCGACCAGATAATCAATCACCAGCACTGTGTCGGGGGCGTAAATGGTGGTATCAAGTTCGCGGGTTAAATTCTCGATAAGAATGCTGTTGAGCGGCACATGCAGGCCGTTTTCATCAGCAGTGAAAGTTAAAGTTATTGTTGATTTTTGGCCATAAACACCGAGGATCAAACCGAGCATTAGAACTGAAAGAAGCAGTCTTGATTTCATATTTTTTTGATTCCAAATTTGGTCTTTACTCATCTTTTAGGCATCGGACGCTAAATCCGCTCGTTTTATATCCTTCCTGGCGGTAAACAAC
>JACZJL010000191.1 GCA_014860585.1 Bacteroidales bacterium
CATCGGATGCATAGGCTTTTGCCTTTACCCCATAACTTTCGATTTCTTTAACCGTCTTTTCAGCCTCTTCATCCACCTTCAAATCAGAGATGGCCACATCAGCGCCATGTTTGGCGTAAGCGATGGCTATGGCTTTACCAATCCCGCGTGATGCACCGGTTACGAGTGCCTTTTTATTTTCTAACAATTTCATTTTCGGATAATTAATTATGTGATGTTTAAATGACCTTTCAATCTCAGTGAAGATTAAGTTCGGAGAATATAGCCCCATCCTGCATCAGATCAACCGCAACCTTCAGCTCGGTATCCAGCACATTAATCATCTGGAAATAAGCATTTACATCCCATAGATTACGTGCAATCATAGCCTTTATCTGAACTTTGAGGTCGGCAACCGGATAGTAGTACTTATCGTCAGCTTTGCGCACAACTTCCTTTTCGAGGGCTAAAGCCAGGAAATCATCAAATATCTGATCCGTGACTTCAAAGTTATCTTTAAAACTATTAAAGTCCGGATAATCGTTGAGTAGCTTTTTCCGGTTTTTATCGAGGTAATTCAACGTATAGGTATTAAAGATGCCTTTACGCACCAGGTCGGAGTAATAATCGGAAAAACGGGTGGAATCGAGCGGGACAAATACATCGGGCATGATACCACCGCCCCCGTGAACCACGCGGCCATTCGGTGTAAAATATTTGAGTGAATCAGGAAATTCGATGGTTTTGGCATCCACCAGTTCACCATTATCCAGCCTGTTTTTCAGGTCATTGTAATACTCTTCCACCCCTTCTTCATAAGGTTTTTGAATGCTGCGCCCGGTAGGTGTAAAGTAGCGTGCTGTGGTTAGCCGGATCATTGAGCCGTCGGGGAGGTTAAAAGGACGTTGCACCAATCCTTTACCAAAAGAGCGACGGCCAACGACCAAACCCCTGTCCCAATCCTGCACGGCGCCCGAGACGATCTCGCTTGCCGATGCAGAACCTTCGTTGATCAGCACAATCAGCTTCCCGTTCATCAGGTCCCCATTGGATGTGGATAAAAATTCCTGCTTTGGCGAACGCAAACCCTCTGTGTAAACTATCAGTTTTTGGTCAGGCAGAAACTGGTCGCTCAGATCAACGGCCACATTGAGAAATCCGCCGGAATTGCCTCTAAGATCAAGAATAAGGTCTTTCATCCCCTGTTCCCGAAGTTGAGCAACTGACTCATGAAATTCGGTAATCGAAGATTTGGCAAAACGGGTCAGTTTGATGTAGCCGATCTCCGGTGCAACCATATATGTAGCGTCAATGCTGTTGAGTGGAATTTTATCCCTTACTATCGAAAATTCAAGCAAATCCTTACGGTCGGAGCGCAGAATGGAAACATCCACTGTTGTCCCCTTTTTACCTCTCAGGCGATCCATCACATATTCATTGTTCACTTTTGAACCGAAAGCATCTTCTCCGTTGATTTTTAAGATTTTATCCCCCGCAAGGATACCGAGTTTATCGGAAGGACCGCCAGGAACCGGAGCTACTACGAGGATGGTGTCGTTGAACATCTGGAAGGTAACGCCAATCCCTTCAAACTCGGCTTCAAGCGGCTCATTCACCCTGCGCACGTCATCACTCGAGATGTAAGCGGAATGAGGATCAAGTTCCTTAAGCATGGCAATAATGGCCTTTTCGACCAAATCCGGAGCGTCAATGCTGTCAACATAGGCAAACTCAATGATCTGGAGCGTAGTCGAAAATTTCTGGATGGTTTCACGGGCATCATTGTTCTGAGCATTAATTCCCGAAAAAGAAATCAAAGTGAAGACTATGGCGGCTGCGCAGGCTAATTTAGCCTTTGAAAATGCGAACAATGAATTTTTCATTTTGATGGTTTTTTCAGTAAATATCAGTTTAATAAACGTCCAAACGAAGGTGAAAAGAAATTATTTTCACCTTACCGGACAATACCTGTTTAATCGACTTACAGAGTTTTACAATAACAACCCCGTGAAATATTTGTTTCTTTGTACATCACTTTTGAAGAATGACCGGCATCATGAAAAATATAGAAAAGATTAAAATGCTCAACAGCTTCTTTTACCCGGCATTGTTTGTCGGGCTGATGTGGCTGGTGAAGATTGCGGAGTTGATTTCAGGAAGCAGTTTTTCACATCTGGGTATTTTCCCTATGAAACTATCGGGACTTGTTGGGATTATCACTGCTCCATTTATTCATGCCGACCTGGCGCATATCACCGCCAACAGTATCCCTTTCCTGGTACTTGGAACCTTGTTGTTTTACGTTTACCGCCCAATTGCCTGGAAGGTTTTTATCCTGACTTATGTAATCACCGGTTTTTGGGTTTGGGTGCTGGGTCGCGAATCATACCATATCGGTGCAAGCGGGGTGGTTTACGGCTTGGCTTCATTCCTTTTTTTCAGCGGGATTTTTCGTAAAGACGGCCGGTTACTGGCCATCACGTTTTTAGTTGCATTCCTTTACGGAAGTATGATCTGGGGGTTGTTTCCTGAACTTTTTCCAAAAAAAAATATCTCCTGGGAGTCGCACCTGATGGGCATGATGGCTGGGATTATCCTCGCAATATTTTTTAAAAAAGAAGGTGGACCAATACCCAGACGCTATAGCTGGGAGTTGGAAGAAGAAAGCGAAACAGACGAAAACGATCCCAACGCTTACTGGAACGTAAAACCGGGAGAAAAGAAAAAAACTGATCCACCACAATCACCCAACCATCCTGAGATCAATTATATTTACAAAGAATCCAAAACAAACGAAAATAGTAATGATCAATCACCAAAATCTTAATTTGATATGAAAGAGGTTTACATTATTTCGGCAGTGCGCACCCCTCTGGGCAGCTTTGGCGGGTCGCTGTCGTCACTTACAGCCACTCAACTTGGGGCTGAAGTCATCAGGGGTGCTATCAAGAAGGCAGGGATCAGCCCCGAAATGGTCGATGAAGTGCTGATGGGGAATGTCCTTTCGGCTAACCTTGGCCAGGCGCCTGCCCGTCAGGCTGCGCTATTTGCCGGTTTGCCCGATAGCGTTCCCTGCACAACCGTTAACAAGGTTTGCTCGTCAGGATTAAAAGCTGTGATGATGGCTGCACAGTCCATCATGCTGGGCGACAATGATGTTGTGGTTGCAGGAGGGATGGAAAGCATGTCCAATGTCCCACATTATATCACCAGCGTGCGCAAAGGGATGAAACTCGGCCACGGTCAACTGGTCGACGGTATGATCAAAGACGGACTTTGGGATGTTTACAACGATTACCACATGGGCAATGCCGCCGACAACACTGCCAAAGTCAAAGGAATATCACGAGAAGCGCAGGATGAATTAGCTATCGGGTCGTATCAACGCGCAGCCAGAGCTGTTGAAGAAGGAAAATTTGTTCCTGAGATCGTTGCGGTAGAAATCAAATCAAAAAAAGGCTCCACATTCGTTGATCAGGATGAGGAGTATAAAAATGTTAATTTTGAAAAAATTCCGGAGCTGAAGCCGGTCTTTAGCAAGGAGGGAACAGTAACTGCCGCCAACGCTTCAACCATAAACGACGGAGCTGCTGCATTGGTTTTGATGAGCAAGGAAAAAGCCAATGAATTGAAGCTGAAACCGCTTGCAAGGATCATGGGTTACGCTGATGCAGCGCAAGCGCCGGAGTGGTTCACTACAGCCCCTTCGCTGGCCATTCCAAAAGCCATAAAAAAAGCCGGCCTGAAGATCGATGATATTGACTTTTTCGAGATCAACGAAGCATTTGCCGTCGTTTCGCTTGCCGCAATGCAAGATCTCAAACTCGATCGCAGTAAAGTAAATATCCGGGGAAGCGGCGTTTCGTTAGGTCATCCGCTTGGAGCCAGCGGCGCCAGAATCCTGGTTACGCTTGTTCATATTCTGAACCAAAACAATGCCCGTTATGGCGTTGCCGGCCTTTGTAACGGGGGCGGAGGCGCATCAGCGGTAGTCATCGAAAACCTGGTAAAACAACCCTGACCATAATGTCCAGGATGTAACCTTCTCAAAAATCACCGGGTAAGTGTTGATAACTTTTTTCAATTATTAATTTATTGTTTTTCAATTTTTTATAAAATTTTCCCCGATTTTAAAATGTTAAAAAATGTATGGTTTTGTCCGGTGGTATAGTTTTTTTGGTTTAGATTTGCCGGTTCAGTACGATCAATACTTGACAAACTTTTCGTTACTAACTAAACTGATTTTTATATGAAAAATAACAGGAACGATGTTATGATCAACTGCCCCATCCATGAAAAAACCCGCGACTTGCTTGTGGCAAGTAAAAGAAAAATAAACCAAACCAACCGACCAGTCGAAAGATCAATTTACGCAGAAGATGTGGAAGAGTATGCCAATGTGTTGCTTAATTGCGATCAGCATGATGAGCAAAAGGAAGATTGCAGGAACTGCCATCTCTATGCAAAATTGCAGAAAAAATACGTGGAAGTTTATACCGGGGTAAAGGTGATGGCTTAGGCGTTCAACTCTCTCATTTCTGAATCCTTATCCTTGCATCCACAGCCACCACCTGGTCGGCCTTACCTAAAAGGGGATTCAGGTCAAGTTCCATAATTTCGGGCGCCGCCGTCAACAGCGCGGAGAGTCGCTGAATGATCTCAGCAAACCGGGCTTCGCTGATGCCTGCTTGTCCACGCACACCCTGAATAATTTTGTAGCTTTTGAGGCTTTTGATCATTCGCGAAGATTCATCGGCTGAGATCGGCACAAGCCCGGTGCTCACATCCTTCAGCACTTCGATAAAGATCCCCCCCATACCACAAAGTACCAGGTGCCCAAACTTTGGCTCAAACTTAGCACCGGCAAAAAGTTCGGTTCCTGAAAGCATTGGCTGGATCAGCACGGCGGTAGTTTCAGAAATTTTCATCATTCTCAGAAATTCCTTTTCGACCTGCTCAGGCGATTTTACATTTAACACCACACCACCCACGTCCGATTTATGCACCGGGCCAACCACCTTCATTACCACGGGATAGGACAGTTTTTCTGCACTCCTGATGGCATCGTCCAACGATTTAACAACAGCCTCCCCGGCACGCGGAATGCCTGCTGCATCAAGCAACGCCTGAACATGGATGGGAGATAGGTACCCATCGCCACATTCATTGATTACTTTCCTGACAGCAGCCAGGTCAACTTCAGGTTGTTCGATGAATGCTGCCGCCGGCTCGGAATTTTTGGCAACCCGGCAAAGAGCATTTCCAAGGACGACCTCATCCGGAAAGTTGATCCTACCTTTCGAGAGAAACTCACTGACTTCTTCTTTTGCTGTGAGGATTGACGGCAAAACTGGGAAAATTGGTTTACGGCAGGTTTTCATCTTTTCGTCCAGCATCCGGTAAGCATCAAACACCCTGGTTAAACCTGGAGTACCAAAAATAACCACCATTGCGTCAATTTCATCAAATTGATTCTCGACATAATCAATGATGATACCCAATTGCTCAGCAGTACCTGTTGCGAGGAAGTCGATCGGATTGGTAACTGATGATCCAGGGAAGAGTTTCTCCAGCAACTCCTTTGCAGCCGGGTGATGAATGTGAGGTACCTTCAACCCACCGTTGGATAGTGCGTCGGTGAGCATTACTGCAGGACCTCCGGCGTGAGTAATGATGGCAATGTTTGATCCTTGAAGTGGTTTGTGCATGAATACGGAGGCAATGGCAATCAGGTCTTCGCGACCATGACAACGCAGGATACCGGCCTTTTTGAACAGGGCATCCACAGCCACATCCGAGCTGGCCAGTGCCCCGGTATGAGAAGAAGCAGCCCGGCTGCCGGCTTCAGATGAACCGGCCTTGATGGCGGCGATACGGCAACCTTTCCTGATCAGCGAAGAAGCATGTTTCAGCAGTTTTTGCGGCTTGTTGATGTTTTCGATATAAAGAAGTTTCACCTTTGGACTGATCGCAGGATCAAAAGATTCGTCCATGTATTCAAGGATTTCCTCAACACCCATCTGAGCGCTGTTCCCAACAGAAAACACACTGTTAAAAGTCAGTCCTTTGGGGATTGCCGACTCCATAATAAAAACTGCAGTTGCACCTGATCCCGAAATGAAATCAATGCCTTGCGGATTGGGACTCGGAATGGGCTGTGTAAAAACACTGGCATGATTAGGTGTTAACACGCCAATGCAGTTTGGCCCAATCAATGAGCCATTCACGGAGTTGATCACTTCCACGATCTTCTGTTCGAGCATTTTACCCGGCTCACTTTCTTCACCAAAACCGGCAGAGAGGATGATAAACGCTTTTGTACCTTTACGATAAGCAAGTTCTTCAACTGCCGGAAAGGTATATTTTGCGGCAATGGCAATAATGGCCAGGTCAGTTTGCGGCAAATCAGTAATGTCCTGAAAAGACCGGATGCCCTGTACTTCAGTTTCTTTGGGGTTAACCACATGGAGTTTACCATTAAATCCATGGTCGATGAGATTTTTCAGGATTTTACCACCCGGTTTGGTAATATCATTGGAACCACCAACAACCACAATACTTGCAGGATTGATCAATTCTTTTGTCACCATAAATCGAAAAAATAAAGGTTGAATGAGCGGCGAAAGTACTATTTTTCCCCTGTAAATTTTTTACCGGGTCTGAGCCGGAAGAAAAATTACATGTAAATTTGGCTTCCATTTTCAATCAAATGAAGGCATCAACATCAAAATTCAATGAAAGTGAAGGATCAGTGCTCCTGTTGCTGGTCTTTATGTTGAGTTTTCATTTTCTTTTAGCTCAGCATCAATCCGGTTCATCAGCGCAAAAAACCAATTACCGGCTCATGTTTTACAACCTGGAAAACCTTTTCGACACCGAAAATGACCCTTCGACCAACGACGACGAGTTTACCCCCGGTGGTTCGCGGAGGTGGACCAATAAAAAGCTATACGCCAAATTGAATAACACCTACAAGGTGATCATGGCCGCAGGGGGATGGGAACCCCCTTCAATAGTCGGAATGTGCGAGGTGGAGAACCTGTTTGTATTGCAAAAACTGATTTACGAAACCCCGCTTAAAAAATTCGATTATGATATCATTCACTATGATTCACCAGATAACAGAGGTATAGACGTTGCCCTGATTTACCGCAAAACCAATTTTACACCCCTTCATTCGGAGCCGGTAAGGATAACCTTCCCCGATGATCCAGATTCAAAAACACGCGATATTCTTTATGTTAAAGGATTGATCGGGGACATTGAAATGGTGCACATTTTTATCAATCACTGGCCATCAAGATATGGCGGTTACATGGAGACCAAGCCGAAGAGAAACCGAGCTGCAGAAATACTGAAGAAGAAGACCGACTCCCTGTTTGCCATTCATCCGGCAGTTTCGATCGTAATTATGGGCGATTTTAATGATGGCCCGGAAGATCAAAGCATTGCCGACATATTACATGCCCGGAAGCCAGTTGCCGATACCCAAACAGAAGCACTTACCAATCTTATGTTGGTGGAGCGAACCGGATGGAAATATGGAACCCTGAAATTTCGGGAGTTATGGGATACTTTCGACCAGGTGATCGTTTCGGGAGGACTGCTTGGAGGGGCATCAAACCTGAGTATTGACCCGGAAAAGGAAGTAATCTTTCATGCCGACTTCCTGCTTCAGCCCGATGACAGGTATATGGGTAAACAACTCTTCAGGACCTATTCAGGTTTTAAATACCTGGGGGGGTTCAGTGATCACTTGCCTGTTTACGTTGATCTGCATCTGAAAGTAGAATAATGGGTCAAAGAAGATAAAAACGAGTTTTATCTGATCAAATATTAATTATTTAACGAATAAACAATTACTTATGAAAAAGAACAAACGACTTATGATCGCCACTCTTTCCGGGCTTTTGTTTGGATTTATCTGTTTTGGTTTTGCCTCCGGTGGTCCGGAACCATTGCCAATGCCGGTGGCTGTGCAAATCATTATCAGCCGGACATTGATTGGTTTTGCACTTGGAATTACAAGTCTGACTTTTGGCCATTGGGTGATCAGGGGTTTGCTTTTTGGCCTGTTGTTCAGCCTTCCGCTTGCATTCAGCGGGCTGATGTCGCCCGCTTCACCAGAATTCACACCTTTGATGATGTTCTATTCCTCAGTGATCATGGGAATGATCTATGGCCTGCTCATCGAATTGATCACTACGAAGCTTTTTAAGGCTAATGTTTAGTGTTGGCGAGAAAATACTTCAAGTTTGATTTTCAACGATTTAATCACCCTTCCCAGGGAGATCCTCAAAGGGAGTCCTTCGGGAAGGATTGGATAATCACTGATTATTATCAATGGGCGCTTGATGGGTGCGACTTATTAGTGGATAATTTTTCCAAGGGAAGTTTCCTGATTTTCACCGGATTTTTATCGATGTTTAAAAAATTAAGTATTTTTAACAGCTTAATTTATGACCGGTTTCGGGTGAATTTATTGAACATAACATGTCAACAAAAACCAAAACTCCACGAGTAGAAAACAGTCAGGAAAATTACCATCCATCATTCTACAAATCCCAGGCAAACCCTATTCCCTCAAATGAGTATGAATGCCTGCCAGTACCATACCTGTTGATTTCCAAATCCGGGGACATCCATTACCAAAACCTTGAAGCCACCCGGATCTTTGGGCTCAACACCAATGCTCAGCCTGAATTTTCGATTTTCGATTTAATCCCTCCTGATTTCCAAACCGAATTTATAGCGCTCCTTGAGGCAGCCAAAACGGCTTCATTCAGTCAAAGCAGTGAAATGACCTTTGTGGCCTTTAACGGAAAAACCATTCAGACCAAAATACATATCAATGTCCATTCGGATGGGCAAACCCGGGAAGACGTCTTCAGGCTGGTGATCACGGATATTGCTGACCTGATGCAAATGTTCGATCAGCAACTTCTCGAAAGTGAATCGAAGTACCGCGACCTGGCCGAAAACATTAATGAGGGGATATATCTGGCAGAGAGGGGTTTTATTACGATGGTAAATACACCACTGCTCAACATCTTTGGAGAGACCAGGGAAGAGGTCATTGGGAAGAAAGTATGGCAATTTGTAGTTCCCGAAAAGCGTGCAGCCGTCAGGGATTTGTTTTTGAAAAAAGTCGAGATGATGGATACTACACCGGTTGAGGTGGAGTGCCTGAGAAAAAACAAAGAGCGTTTTTGGGCAGAGATCAAAGTCAGCATCTTCAAAGATCAGCATAAGGTGTTTGGGGTATTATCAAATATCACCGACCGGAAAAAAGTGGAATTAGCCCTTAAAGACAGCGAGCAAAAATACCGTTCAGTGGTTACAGCAATGAATGATGGGATCATACTTCGCGACACTAATGGACGTGTAATAGCCTGGAACAGTGCGGCGGAGAAAATCCTTAATCTCAACCCGGACGAAATTAAAAGTTTGCTTTCCATTCACCCGGAATGGAAGGCCATCAGAGAAGACGGCTCTGCCTTCCCCGCCGAACTGCACCCTGCCGTGATTACCCTGAAAACCGGCAAACCTGAGCAAAATGTAGTGATGGGCATTCACAATTCAAAAGGTCAGCTCAAGTGGATAACCATCAATTCTGAACCGATATTTGGAGAAGAAGCAACCCTCCCTTCTGCGGTTGTCACTTCGTTCTCGGATATTACCGGGTTGAAAAAATCGGAAAATAAACTGCGCGAACTCAACGCCATCAAGGACAAACTTTTCAGCATTATAGCCCATGACCTGAAAAGCCCGTACAATGCGCAAATGGGCTTCCTTGAGCTGCTGATGGAGGAAAACCTTAACTACACCATCGACCAGCGCAAACACTTTGTCAGGATGCTCTACGAAAGTGCCAGACAATCGTTCGCGTTGCTCGATAATCTGCTCGTGTGGTCGCGTACACAAACGGGTCGTATTCCATTTAATCCGGTGGAAATAAGTATTGATGAACTGATCAAAAGTACAATGAACTTTTACCAGTTGGCGGCATCTGTTAAGCAAATTAGCCTTAAAACAGCACACAATGGCGGACATCTGAAAGTAAAAGCCGATTACGAGATGGTGAACACTGTACTGCGAAACCTGATTTCCAACGCAATTAAATTTACACCCACCGGAGGAAAAGTAACGGTTTCATGCAAATCCATTGACAACGGGCAACTGAAGATCGCCATACAAGACACGGGTACGGGAATTTCAGAACATCTGATCGGCCGCTTGTTTACATCCCACGAAATTCATTCAACACCTGGCACCGAAAACGAAAAAGGAACCGGTTTGGGGCTGATCATCTGCAAAGAGTTTGTTGAACGAAATGGGGGTGAAATTTGGGCTGAAAGCAAGCCAGGAAAGGGTTCTTCATTTTATTTTACCCTAAAGAATGCAGCCATCCAGCAAAAATGTGCCGGTACCTGTATGACCAACATCCTCGCAGTGTATGAACATATTTCTTCTTTCGATGATTTGCGCCAGGAGTTTGAACAGACGATTGCAGCCAGCTTCAGGGGAGCATTCAAATCGCTTGACAAAATCAGCGTGCGTGAGTTTGCAGAGCAGCTGACTCAAATTGTTGAAAAGTATAAGCTGGAAGAACTTAATGAATTCATCAGCAATTTTAGCTACGAATGTATCGAAAGAGATATAAACCAGGTAAACATCTGCTTCAGTGAATTTGAAAAGCTGATTGATAAAATTGAGATGGCTCAGCAAATGAGACAAAAATAACCTTGCCGTGAGGCATCAGCTTTTTGTTTTTGTCCACAGATGTAAAAAGAAAATAAATCCTTCCCCTTTCACAGAGCTCTTACCAGCGCACCTTTTTCCCTGACATCATAATAATCGATCTGATGCTCATCGCAGTAGCTGCGCCATTCCCTTACTTTCCATGGTGAGTTTGACGAATCAAACACCAGTTGATCAAAATCAAACATTTTCAAAATCTGGGGGATCTTTTTATCTGTGTTCTCACGCAGCACCACAATGTCGGTTCTGAGCGGTGTTTCCGGCATGAAATCCGGCAACCCATTATCTACAACAGCAATCCTTGTATCGCCGGCAAGAAAAAGATTCGGGTAGAAATATTTTACCGTCAGGTTGCTCAGATTCATGCTTTCAAGGGTTAGGGTATTAAACGCAAGTTGTTCTTTGAATTGTGCTCCGGAAAATATCCGGTTGGCCTCCAGGTTGAAATCGATGGTACGGGTATCCTTGAAAAGCGCTGTGTCCGCAATTCCAATCAGTTGATTACCGATAAAAAAATCGATGGCAGAATGGCCATTCACACTGTAGATGACCAACTTTTGCTGATTTAACGTTTGGAATTTTTGAAAAACAAAACTTACGGTCAGCAAAAGACCAAGAGACAGGGCGGCAACAGCATAATTGGCCTGCTTTTTAATCAGGAACCTGGTGATCAAAATCGCAAGCAGATACACTGCAATCACCTGAGGAAAATTAAGCATCAACCCATCAATTTTAGCTGCAGGAAGTCTGTTGATCAGTTCAACAAAATAATTCAGCAGGTAAACTTGGTAAAAAAGCAGTTTTGCCAGAATGGTTGATAGAAAATTCCAGAAAACAGCCACGAACAGTGTAGCCACTCCGGTATAAACAATCAGCCATACCAGGGGGATTACAATGATATTGGAGAATAAAAAGTAGAGCGGAAACTGGTTGAAGTAATAAATGGAGAGTGGGAAAGTACCGATCTGGGCGGCCACCGAAACCACCGAAAGCTGCCAGACATAATCAGCAACAGGATTTTTGAAAGCAAGTAATCGGTAAAGTGGAGTGTTTAAAGCGATGATGCCCAGGACTGCCGAATAGGAAAGCTGAAATCCGATTTTGGTGATCAGGTATGGATCGATGGCAAGAAGGATAAATGCTGAGGCAGCCACCACGTTGTAGGAGTTGGATTTTTCCTTTGCCAGTTCGCGCCATGAGAAAAGGCTAAACATCAAAGCTGCCCGCATTACCGAAGGCGCCAAACCGGTAATGAAAGCATAAGCCCAGATACTCAAAAGCAGGACAACGAACTTGATAACCCTTTCGGGTTTGGTCTTGTGAAAACGCCTGAAAAGAAATCCTACAATAATAAAAACGATTCCGACGTGCAACCCTGACACACACAGGACATGCAGGGCGCCGGCCCCTGCATACAGATCACGCAGTTCCGGTTCCAGCCGGTCATCATAACCTAACAAAATGGCTGACACCACGGCGTATTCATCTCCGGCGAGCCCCTGCTTTTCGAGTAAATGAAGCATCCGGTCGCGGGCGCCATAGGAAAATTCAAAAACAGGATTTACCATACCGCTGTCAATCCTGTACCATTTGCCACTGCGAAGATAGGCCTGGTGATGGATTCCACTGTTGGCCAGGTATTTTTTATAATCAAACTGGTGGGGGTTTCCGGGAGGCTGAGTTTCAATCATCCCGGCCTGAACGATCAACAGGTCGCCATAACGGAGGCCAAGTGCAGCACTGTCTTTTTCAAGATAAAACAGCGCCTTGCCGATGGTTCGTTTGCTCACCACCGAATCGATCACATAACGAACCTTGCCAAACACCCTCACACTTTTTGCTCTTTCGACAGGGGGTTCATTGATTTTGATCACTAAAACCTGTTCTCCATCCAGAAAATTGCTGAAATGCCGTTCGCTGTGTATCTCAGTCTGAACCACAGTAATTGAATAACCGGCCGAAAATGTGAACAGATAAATGAAAATTCCTGCCATCCAGCGCCTGGTGTAAGCAACAAAAATGCTGGTCAACAAAGCCATTGAAAAGAGAACAATACAAATGGTGATCAAATGCCATGATTGAACAAATGATGGTTTTGGTAAATTAATGGCAAGAATGATCCCTGCTGCAAAGGGGATGATCAGCCTGAAAAAGGGATATTGGTTCCAGAATCTCATGCCATTTTACCGGTTCAAATTTCAGTTGGTAAAAATAAGCAAGAGAATTGAAAGGAAATAAAATGTTGAAAATTTATCCGCGTGTAAAGACCCAGGTGTTACCTTTTGAAAGATTTTCGTTGAAATAGTAACCCTCTTCATCGAACAATTTGAGTTGTTCAACTTCCTCCACTTTTTTTTGAATAATAAAGCGAGCCATCATCCCGCGTGCTTTTTTTCCAAAAACAGTGATGAACTTATAACTACCGTTTGAAAAGTCTTTAAATTGAGGAGTAATAATTTCCGCATTGAGCTTTTCTGTGCGAATCACATCAAAATACTCATCCGAAGCCAGGTTGATCACATATTTCTGCCCGGTGTTTTTCAAGGTTTCGTTGATAAAACCGGTGATCTGATCTCCCCAGAAAGCATACAAGTCGTTCTTTCGTCCAATTTTAAGTTTAGTACCCATCTCCAGGCGATAGGGCTGTATCAGATCGAGCGGGCGCAGGGCGCCGTATAGTCCGGATAAAATAAGCAGATGGTTCTGTGCATAATCCAGTTCATCCGGAGTAAGGGTTCCGGCTTTTAATCCATTGTAAACCTCGCCGTTAAAAACCAGGAGTGCCTGCCTGGCATTGTCAGGCGTGAACGGCAGACTCCAGTCGAGGTAACGCTGCACGTTCAATTCGGCCAGTTTCGGATTGATGCTCATCAATTTCTGAAGGATGGAGGGAGAAAAACGTTTTAAAACGATGACCAACTCAGCAGATTTTTCAGCGAACACCGGCTGGGTGTATGATTGCGTTTGCGGTTTAATGTTAAAATTCAGCGTCTTTGCCGGAGATAAAAGAATGAGCATGGATGATTGATTTTATGTTTTTCAATACGTTAATTACCGATTTTTTCTTCAGCATAAAACACATTCATCAGTCAAATGGTGAGAGGGGGCTGATGCCATAGGGACTGCGCCCGGGGTATCCGAAGCTTCCGGGAAAAAGGGGATTGTATGGGTTACGACCTTTGCTGTAGCCTACTTCGGCGCCAAATTGAAAGTTTTCGCTGACGCGGTAATTAAATCCCACTGAAACCCCCTCGCTGTTCAGGTCAAGCGCGCGAGGGTTGATCTGTGGCTGGTCGAACACCGAAACTTCCTTAAAAACCTTTGTGGAAATCATGAGCCGTGGATTAACAAGGTATTCGCTTTCGGCATAGATCAACGTCTGGGTTATGTTACTGTCGAAAGTCCTTGTGTATTCAGGATAGTGAGGAAGGTAAGGGTTGTAGAAATTAATGAAGTTTGAGTTTTGGATGCGGGCGCTCACGTTGAGCCTCCATTTGTCGGACAATCGATAGCTGACATGTGGTGAAACATAAACGCCAAACATTTGCCCGCCGCCGGAACTGAGCCCGAAAGTACTGCCCACTTCCATACGAAAACTTACCGGTTTCTCCGGGTTGTAAGGCAAAAGTCCGGGCTTGAGGCGCCTCAGGTAGACAGAGTCGTTACCTGCAGCTGGCGGAAAGGTGTCGGCAACCATTACTTCCTGCCCTACCAGACTGCCCGTCATGAATACAAGAAATAGGATAATAATTTGCTTCATAGTTGAGATGAATAACAAGCACAAAAATAAAATATTGTTCAGTAACGGCCGGAGATTTTGAAATTTTTGTAACCACACCCGATACACTGCGTCAAACCCGTGAACACAAAATTTGAATTTTTAATTATTCACCTAAAAAACTAAAACAATGGTTGAAATACTGGTTCCTCTGGGATTCTTTGGAATGATCGTCGCGATCGTTTACATCCAGGCACGCAAAAAAGTACAACTCACGCTGATTCAGCATAAAATGGATGCTGCCATGCTAAAAACCGATAAAGACGCCAATGGTGCGCTCAAATTTGGGCTGATAATGGTTGGGATATCTGTCGGGATTCTTCTTGGAAATATTCTTACCAGCGTTTATAACATGCAGGACGAAGTGGCCTATTTTTCGATGGTACTGATTTTCGGCGGGATAAGCTTGCTGGTTTATTACTTCATGATGAAAAAGGAAATCGCCAATGATAAAGCGACAACCGATTCTGATTTGCAAACAACCAAAGATCAGGAGTAAAAATTGCTCTAAGAAACGATTACGGGGATGTCAGCAGGCATCCCCGTTTTTTTTGACAAAACTTACATTACGCATTAATCCGGCATATTTAGTGCGATTTACGGCGGATTTGCGAAAAATTGCGTTGAACGCCTCCTGTGATAACACCTCCCAATCTGACTTTTTCATTTTTATCAAATCTGGGTTGGGAATGAAGCGGGGTTCAGTGTGCCTGATTGAAAACTTTGTCCATGGACAAACATCCTGGCAAATATCACAGCCAAAAATCCGGTCATTAAATTTACCTTTGAATTCATTGGGAATTTCATTTCTCAATTCGATGGTCAGGTAAGAAATGCACTTCCGGGCATCCACTACTTTTGGGGCAACAATAGCCCGGGTGGGGCAGGCATCCATGCAGCGCCGGCAGTCACCGCAGAAATCGTTGTTGCGGGGCTGGTCGTAATCCAGTTCCAGGTCGGTGATGATTTCGGAGATAAAAAAGAAGGACCCCTGCTTTGGGACAATCAGGTTTGCATTTTTGCCCACCC
>JACZJL010000192.1 GCA_014860585.1 Bacteroidales bacterium
TAATAAATAGGACTCTGAGCGGCGCGCAGCGCCCAGCGATGAGTCGGTGTTGAACTATTCATCCGCCGCCAGGAGGACAACCGCCGGGATTGGAACTATGTACTTAACGAAGGTTTTTGTTGTTTTATAGCAGGTTGGTTATTTCAGGTTCTTTGACATATTGCAGGTTTTTTATGCTTGAAAGATCCCTTTTGCCGGACAGATCAAGGATTTTTTGGCCATTCTTTGGTTGTTTTGCCCACCCTCGGGCATAGCATCCCCGTTACCTTCAAAAAGAAGGCTTTAGATATCGGTTTAGGGAATGTTATGATGGGTGTAAACCGGAAGAAACCATGCCGGCGACCGGATGCGGGGCAGTTCCCCCACCACCACCATGCGCCCTTTTTTGCACACGGGGCAACAGCCTATGTCAATCCCTGTGAGCTGTTCAAACCGTTCGCGTTTGGTTTTGGGCGGTTGCTGCTTTTTTATCAGGGCATCGATACCAGGCTTTTCTTCCGGTACAAACTGTAAAGCAAGGTTTCGTTTTACCGTGTGGTTGTAAATACCATAGCGGCGTATTTTCACGAAGCGCTTAGGTAAGATATGCATACAGAACCGTCGTAAAAACTCAACCCCATCCAGGGTAACGGGCTTTTTAACCGCTCTGTCGCGGTAATCTTTGGCGATGAAAGTAACCTTACCTGCTGAAATATTTAAAATACGCTGGTTGGTAATGGCCACCCGGTGGGTATATTGTCCCAGGTATTTCACCACATGATCCACACCAGCCATCGAAGGTTCGCAATGAACCACCCATTTTGTTTGGTATGCCTTTTGGATCAAATGACGGAACCCTTCCAGGGCATTTTGTTTGCGCAGGCTGCGTTTGAGACTGTCCATAAACCTGCCTTTGAAGGCATCACTCAACTGATGTACGGGATAAAGGTAATTCCCTGATGGTCCGATGTTTTTCCATTCGCCCTGAAGGGAATATCCTGCCGCCGGCACAATACAGTGAACATGCGGGTGTAAACTAAGGTTTTGCCCCCAGGTGTGAAGCACACATACCGCACCGGTTTCAACGCCAAAATGTGTGTAACCAAAGGCACGAAGGGTATTCCATACAGCAGCAAAGAGCAAATCGTAATAAACTCTGTTGTTGAACAGGCATACGGCATTCAGCTGATGCGGCACCGTAAAGACAATGTGATAATGCTTTATGGGCAAGGTACTCTGCATCAGGTCGTCGATCCAAAGTGCCTGTTTTGCTGCCTGGCATTTAGGACAATGCCTGTCGCCACAGCTATTGTAGCTGTAACGTATATGATGACAGCAATCGCACTGTTCTTTGTGACCGCCAAGGGCAGCCGTTCGGCACTCAGCGATCCTGCCCAGCACCTTTAGTTGCAACGGGGAAAGCTTTTTGTTGGCAACCAGGGGCGCACCAAATGCATTCACCACCTGGGCCAGCTCAAACGTGGCTCTCATCTTTGGGATAGTTATAGAGCGTGTCCAATGGACTGTGGGGCTGAATCAACGGGCATTGCGCTATATGCAGATAAATCATGGTAGTGGTAATATCGGCATGGCCTAACAATTCTTTCAGGGTAACGATGTTAAGGCCTTGTTCGAGCAGATGGGTAGCATAGGAGTGCCTGAGCGAATGAAGGCTCACTTCTTTGGTGATGGAAGTTTTTTTCAGGTTTTCGCGCATCACCCACGATAGTCCTCGCACGCTGTACCTTCCATCAGGTTCTTTGCCGTTAAATAACCAGATGTGCGGATTTTCCGCCTTTAGGTATTTTTTCAGTCCAATGGCCATGCTTTCGGCCAATGGAACGATGCGGTCTTTTTTATATTTGCTTTGCCGGATATGGATGGTTTTTCTTTCAAAGTCGATGTCGGAGATTTTCAGGTTGATCACTTCCTGTCCACGCAATCCTGCCGAATAAATCAAAGTCAGCACCACCCGTTGTTTAAGAAGTGTTGGAGTGGAAAAAAGTTCTTTGAGTTCACTTTGATTCAGGATAACGGGAAGTTTTGTATCCTTTTTGAGCGAAGGCAGTGCAATGGCATTTTTGTTCATGCCCATCAGGCGGTAGTAATAGCGCAGACCGTAAACCATGTGTTTAAAGCTGCTGCGTGATGGCGATTTTGGGTCACGGGCCAAAGCAACCAGGTATTCATTAATTTCATCGGAATCGATCTCTTGGGGGAGTTTGTCGAAATGAATCACAAAAAGCGCAATGCGCCGAATGTAGTTATTTAATGTACTTTTACTTTGACCCCGAAGGGTAACCTGTTGTTCCAATTTTCTGACAACATTTTCAAATTCAGGAACAAGCATGATGGCCTGCTCTACAATAGTAAAACCCGATTTCTTTCTCATATCAGTAGTTTTATGGTTAATAACTTACAAAATATGGAAAGAATCGGGTATATTTGAAAAGCTATCCGCGTAGGCGGATTTAGTTCAACAA
>JACZJL010000193.1 GCA_014860585.1 Bacteroidales bacterium
ACAGAAACTGCTTCACCGAATACTCCATAATTGGAATTTGTAGTGCTGAAATTTTTTCCATACACCCCTGCCGAACCAGATCCAGATGTGGTGTTTAGTGCAAACCCCCTGATGCCATTGGCATTAGCTGAGGGTGAGTCTGTTTCACCCCAAACACCGGGAAATGAACCTGAACCTGTTTTTAACCCACGGATAGCCCAGTTGGATGATTGACCGTAAATACTGCCAGCAACCTCCAGGCGTTGGGTAGGTGTGGAGGTATTGAGCCCCATGTTACCGTTCTTTAGCAAAACAAGCGCATCATTCCTGTCGGAAATAGAAGCACCGTTACCAATAACAAACAGCCGGTCGGCGCTGTTCCATGTGTTGGTACCTCCCACGGGAGTGTACTCCGAATTGTTCCGGCCTATCACCGTTTCATGGGTTGATGGCGCTATTGTGCCTGAACCAAATGCCGTGGAATAAAAACCGGAAGAATTAGTATTCCATCCAAAAGCCGTGGAACTGACACCGGCAGCTGTGGTGTTATCTCCCCAGGCCATGGCGTAAGTATTTGAGGCGATGGAGTTAAAACCGAAGGCCGTTGAGTAGGGTCCAACATTTTCGTTATTCCATTGCGTACCGTTGACCCTTCCGGCGCGGAAAACCGCCTTATCCGGATGCCAAAACATTCGCGTTCCGGAGCCTGATGCAGGAACCTGCCCGGGTAATGTCGTTTTGTACTGCCCGGTGAAAAGCACATCACCTTCACCGGTTCCGGCGCCGGATGTATGCAGCAAGGCAGTCGGGTAAGAGACCCCGATTCCTATATTTCCATTATTATAAAAAAGACTCAGGTCTTCATCCTGAATCCATTTTTCGCCAGCCTCCAACTTCACCCAATAATCGCCGGAGTAAAGAAACAAAGAGTTAAAGTCGGTATCATAAACCACCAGCCCTGGAGCGGGGTTTTGTATCGCAGTTCGTTGTGCAGCAGTTAATCGGGGTGGAAGAAATCCCTTAGAGGTAGATTCAATATCAAGCAATGCCGATTCATTGGGGACAGCATTAACATCTTCAGAAATGATTACACCCTGGGAAAACATATTGATCCCTGTCAGGAAATTGAACATGATGAATAAAATACTGAGTTTTATGTGATATGTCATCGTATTTTGAATTTTAGGTTTATTGAAAACAGGTAACAATTAAAAAGCTCTGACGGCTCTAACTTTAAGATCGGGGTTGCCTTTTCCCATTACAAATTCAATCCCGTACTGAAAATCCCAGCAGTTAACGCTAATGGCATCTGCCTCTGTAGAACTCCAAAACCAGCCACCTCCAAAAGTCTCTCCTCCGTTAGCTAAGGCCACTTCATTGATTACTGATCTATTCAGGTACAGCAATTCCAGTTCTCTTTTTGAGGGCAGGTACCAATCTCCGTATGTTTTGCCGCCTGCAGTGATCTGAAGTTCATTACAGATCCTTGCAGCGTAGGTATCACCATCATCCCCAAGATATACCTGTGCGGCAATAATAATTGCGGTATTCAGTTCTCCGGCAAAAGGGCCATCACCTTTGGCCTGTGTATCTCCAAATTCGCCGGCAAGCCATCTTACACCCTCACTTTGATTTTCAATTGGGCACACAAGACCATGTTGTCCTGTTTCATCCACCCAGAAAACTACACCACCCTGAGCCAGATCACCGACAGAGTAGGTGTGTTTTTGCGCGTAGAATGTGCCATCACCCGAAGCGACCAGCATGCGTGTTCCATTACCTGCCAGGTTATTCGATCTTATCGTACCATCCAAATGCAACTGTGCCTGCGGACTGGTAACTCCTATTCCAAGATTTCCACTTTGGCTCAAACGCATCATCTCATTCAAATTGTTACCTCCGAAAAACCTGGTTTCACCAGTTCCACCGTCAGCATTAAAAATTAATAAGCCTTCACCAAATGAATTTATAAGCAGGTCATTGCCCTGGGACGCCCTGATAGATGGTGTAGATGGACTATTAACAACCCCGGAATACAAATCAAGATGGCTACCAACACTAAGTTGCTGTCGTGGATTTGTTGTTCCAACCCCTACTTTACCACCGTTAAAAAAAAGATTTACACCATCAAAGACCCATTGACTTCCATCACCTGTTTGCAGAGGGTACCAATTCCCTCCGGCAAAAATTTGCAGAGACTGCATATCGACATCAAAAACCAAAAGGCCATCAGCCGGATTGGAAATGGACTGTCTTTGCGCAGTGCTCATCCTTGGCGGAAGGAAACCTCTTTCCACTGATTGCACATCAAGCATGGCCGAAGGATCGGGAGGAGTGTTACTATTGTTGATTGATACACCCTGGGAGAATGCCTGACTTTCGATAATACATAGTATCGCAAAAAGCAGAATTAACGATTTTAAATTGCTCATATTTAATTTATTAGTATTCTTAATTGATAAAAAGCTAAAATTGACACCCACATAGCGTTTAGTCTATACGGGTGGATTTTTCGGTTTCAATCATCTTTAACAGAATATTCAGTTGATTTTTGATGCTTTCATTTTCCAGGCGAAGTTGCTCAATCTTTTCTTCAACTGG
>JACZJL010000194.1 GCA_014860585.1 Bacteroidales bacterium
CCACAGGCTTACTGGAGAAAATTAAAGCAACGTTTACTAATTGAAGGAAATGAAACCGTGACGAATTGTCACGCTTTGAAAATGGAAGCCAGCGACGGAAAAATGCGCCTTACCGATGTTGCTGATACCGAGCAACTGCTAGTAAAAGAATATGAATAAACCAATCAGGGAAATTTAGCCTGTGCTCAATAAAATACTCAATACATTCGGAACGCGGCTTTTATCAGCTTTTCTCAACCTGCTGATCACTATCATCATTTCCCGTTTTCTTGGTCCGGAGGGAAAAGGCGAACAGGGAATCATCATCGCCACTATCGCTTACATCCTCGTGTTTGCCAACCTGATGGGGGGCAGTGCAATAGTCTATCTCGTTCCCCGCTTTTCGTCCTCAGTGATTATTCTGCCAGCTTATATTTGGTCGGTCCTGACGTCCACAGGTTTTTTCTTTGTGCTTTGTGTCTTTAACCTTGTTGATCCGGCGATGATCATGCACGTTTGCATGCTTTCCAGCATCAGCGCTTTTACGGCCATCAACTCATCCGTATTGATCGGCAAAGAAAAAATTGCTACTTCCAACCTCATTGCATTTATCCAGCCCCTGATCATCATGCTGGTACTGGTTATTCTCTTTTTTGGATTTGGCCAAAACACCATTCATTCCTATATTATTTCGCTCTATGTCTCCTTCGGGGCAGCTTTTCTGATCAGTTTGTTTTACTTCAAAAAGTTTACGGAGAGATTTTCCTTTGCCGGAATTGATCAGTATTTGATCATCGTTCGTCACCTTTTCAGGTATGGTTTGCTGAACCAACTGGCACACATTTTCCAGTTGCTTAGCTTCAGGATGAGCTATTACTGGCTCGAACAAACCTATTCCACCGCCGAAGTGGGGGTTTATTCCAACGGAACCTCCCTGGTGGAGTCCATCTGGTTAATCAGCCGCAGTATTAGTCTTGTGCAATATGCACGTATCGCCAATACCAGCGATAAGTTGTACTCGCAAAAACTTACGTTGCAGCTCACCTATGCCAGCCTGCTGGTCAGTTTTTTTGCATTACTTGTTTTGGTGTTTTTACCTCCCAAGTTTTTTATTATGATTTATGGAGAAGGTTTCGATGAAGTAGGCCATGTAATCGGTTCACTTGCGCCTGGCGTATTGTTTTTCAACGTCGCTCTCATTATAGGCCATTATTTTTCAGGCATTGGAAAATACCACGTTAACACCATCTCTTCTTTTGTCGGATTAATTGTGTCGGTGATCGGGTTCAACTTCCTTATTCCTGCTTTTGGTATAACAGGCGCGGGTTGGGCTACAAGTATTTCTTATCTTTTTACAACAATGATCGTGATTTGGTTTTTTGTGAAAGAATCGAAAATTGGATTTAAGGAAGCAATTCCAAAAAACAGGGAGATCAGGATATTGATGAAATTTTTCGACAAGAAATAAGTCAACAGGTCGTGAATAGGAATGTTGTGCTAAAGGAAATCTACAAATTAGTATTACACCCCTGCAGCAAGGCTAAACATTTTAAAAACATCTTTTGAACCTTGATCATGTGCGGAATTGAAAAAGGCAGTCAACTAAACTTTAGTTAACTGCCTCATTTACTGGTGACTCCGAAGGGACTCGAACCCCAAACCTTCTGATCCGTAGTCAGATGCTCTATCCAATTGAGCTACGGAGCCAATATTTCAACTTTCTGATCCGTAGTCATGCCGGATGTCCGGCACAATTGAGCTACGGAGCCAATATTTCAACTTTCTGATCCG